>JAZSNZ010000381.1:0-2446 GCA_045536645.1 Acutalibacteraceae bacterium | reverse complement strand
TACTGATTGTCATATTGGTTATTATACTGTCCGTCATACATTCCATCTCCGTATGCACCGGAATTGCTATGCATATCATTCTGAGAGCCATATCCTCCATATGCCATTTCTCTCATCATGGCACGGTTTTCTTCTGCTTTTCTTTTGTTCGCCTTATCAATATAATAGCCTGAAAGGAATCCAAAGAAGAACAAAGCAAGAATCGCAAATGCAATTCCGATAATCTTGACTGTGTCATCATCTTCAGGTTCATCTTCAGTCATTGTACCCAACAGCGCATCAAGTTCACCGTTATCGGTAGGACTTGCCACAAGTGTGATATTCGTAGGCTCTGTGGTTGGCAGTGTGGTTATATCAGTTGGTGATGCTATAGGTATCACCACAGTATCTGATTGTGAAACCTGCTCCTGCAGAACCTTCTGCTGGCGATTAACAATTATTCCGTATTGCTTTACCGTTCCGTCCTCAGCGATGACCATTACAGTAAACACATTGTTGCCCACATTGAGTGGTTCAGCACCTGTGCCGTAAATATTTGCCCTGTAATAATTCGCCGTTGCAACTATGCGAATCACCGTAACTTCGTACGGTACTGTTACAGAATATGCGATGTTATCGGGTGAAAATCTCGGACTTAAATCTCCGGGTGAAACTATAAGCTCAGCAAGATTTGCGTCAGAGGATTTCGCCTGTGTAGTCGCGGTTGTTGTAGTAGTTGTAGTCGTTGTGGTTGTTGTAGTTGTTTTCGTTGTGGTGGTAGTTGTGGGCGCAGCCTTTACCATTACATTGGTCTGAGGAATAACACCTACTGCAAATGTATGGTCTCCTGCTTCATTACCGTAGCAGCCCTCCACCGATGCAGAAAAATAGCTTGTCCCTACAGGGGCATTTTTCGGCACAAGAAAACTGACACTGAACACTCGCTTTTCGCTTCCATCCCCCGGAATAACCTTCGCTGACGGATCGTTGAAAAGAAAGCTGACTGTGTTATCCTTTATATACGCACTGCTGTCACCGCACATAATGCAATTACCCATGTCACTTTCAAGTATATACGACAGGTATTCGCAGTACCTTGTGTTGAAAGTTATTGTGCCCTTGAATGCTGTGACAGGTATTTCTGTTGCGTTGGTAACCGACAGAGTGACCGTCACGTACTCTCCCTGATGCACACTTTCCTTGTCCACACTCAGTTCGAACTGGGGAAACACAGTCGTGGCAGATGCCTTAATTCCCTTTTCGGGTAAGCATAACGCAGACAGCATTACCGCCAATATCACAAGTGCAGTCAACACTTTTTTCATGATTTTATTTTTCAAGTAAATGGCCTCCGTGGCATTAAGAGATATTTCCCTTAACCTAAAATCATTGCTGCAAGAAGCTCTGCATCAACTGCGTCTGCTACTCCGTCCTCGTTTATATCAGCTGCCAGCATCTGAACCTCTGTCAGCTCTGTACCGTTTTCAACATGTCTTGACAGCATAAGATTGTCCAAAGAATCTATAACACCGTCACCGCTGATATCTCCGGCGATCACCACTGTAATTGTCTGGACATACTTCATATCTGCCACAACATTTATTCTGCAGCCATTGCCAACCAGCTCATCACCGCTGATAACCTCGCCGTTCTGATCTGTCATTACTATTGTAAATGCTGCATTGAGAAGATAATTGTTTACGTTATTCTGTGCACGCTCGATGATTTCTGCATCGGAGGGATCTGTTACACCTTCTGCTATAAGCAGTACCTCTGCATTGAATTTCTCATTTTCCACGAGAGCATTCATATCAAAGCTCACACTGACGTTTCCTAATACCTGCTCTACAGTGATTCCGTCTTCATCTGTTTCAAAACCGCTTATGGTCTTGTCAAACATATTGACAAACAGTTCTTCATTATCACGTATCTCAAGGCGTACGGGATATCGAAGGTACTCAAGCTGAAGCAATGCCTGATAAAGGGTAGATACAACCTCATTATCAATGACCTTGAGCTGCTCAGCGCTGAGAGAGTTATACATCACCTTTGCATTTTCAACGTCATATTCATTACGGAGTGTTATCTCAATGGGCAGGCTGAGAATATACTCCTCAAGGGCTGTAACCTCGCTGCGTTCTTCGTCGGTAAGGTATACCTCAACCACACTTTCCACAGTAGGCGACTGACCTGCATTGTCCTTCAGTGCAAGTCCGTAATACTCGGCTATTGCCTGTGCATCAGCTATGCCTATTGCTACAAGCTCCTCATCTGTATCGAATCTCTCTGCATCGCCCTTTACAAATCCATGCTCCACGAGAATTCCCGGAATTGCATAGTATTTGATAGTATCGCCTATGACAGCGTAGTAGTCTCCTACCTCCTGCGTTCCGTCGGAGTGGAAATACTGTCTTGAACCATTGCTCAGACGAGTCTTTACACCTCTTATCTCGAAGCCCAGATTACG
>JAZSNZ010000328.1:0-6980 GCA_045536645.1 Acutalibacteraceae bacterium | reverse complement strand
GACCGCTTGGCCTCCGACTTGTTGTACGGACATCGTTATCCATTTTAAGCCCGTCTGTATTTATATGCACAAAAAGACTGTAAAAAAGCATTTGCTTTTTTACAGTCCCTTTTGAACTTTTATTAGTTTGTGATTGTAACTTCTGTTTCCTTGTCGAAGAGGTGAACCTTCGGAGTTTCGATTGCAATCTTGACAGTGTCGCCAACCTTAGTGTGGGAGCGCGGTGAAACACGTGCGATAAAGTCGCGGCCCTGGCACTTGAGGTAGAGATATGTCTCGTGACCCATAAGCTCAACAACCTCAACCTTAGCGTCGATTGTTGCTTCGGGATACTGATTGATGAAGACTTCCTCGTCGTGAAGAGCCTCGGGACGAACACCGACGATAACGTCCTTGCCGATGTAGGACATAACCTCAGGCTTTCTGCCCTTTGAATCCGGAAGTGCAATCTTTGCATCGCCGAAGGTGATGTAAGTTGTGCCGTTCTCTTCAACGAGAGTGCCTTCGAATGTGTTCATAACCGGTGTGCCCATAAATGTAGCAACGAAGAGGTTAGCCGGTGTATCGTAAAGAACGCTCGGAGCCGCAATCTGCTGAACGAAGCCGTCCTTCATAACAACGATCCGTGTGCCCATTGTCATAGCCTCGACCTGGTCGTGTGTAACGTAGATGAAGGTAGTCTGGAGACGCTCGTGGAGCTTGGAAATCTCAGTTCTCATGGAAGCACGGAGCTTAGCATCGAGGTTTGAGAGCGGCTCGTCGAGAAGGAAGACCTTCGGGCTACGAACGATAGCACGACCGAGTGCAACACGCTGACGCTGACCACCTGAGAGAGCCTTCGGCTTTCTGTCGAGGAGATAGTCGATGTCAAGAATCTTTGCAGCTTCTTCAACACGGCGGCGGATTTCATCCTTCGGAGTCTTGCGGAGCTTGAGACCGAAAGCCATGTTATCGAAAACTGTCATGTGCGGATAAAGAGCGTAGTTCTGGAAAACCATCGCGATATCGCGGTCCTTCGGAGCGATGTCGTTGCAGAGAACGTCGCCGATGTAGAGCTCACCTTCGGAGATCTCTTCGAGACCTGCGATCATACGGAGAGTTGTGGACTTACCGCAACCTGACGGACCAACAAGGATAATAAATTCTTTGTCTTCGATGTCGAGGCAGAAATCTGAAACAGCTGTAACGCCGCCGTCAAATCTCTTATAGACATGCTCGAGTTTTACACTTGACATTATATATACCTCCAAAATTTTATACAATTTAATCGTACGTCCCTCGCGTACTATAATAATATACCATTTTTGATGAGGAAAGTAAATTCCTAAATTAGACAAAGGTTTTGGAAATGTTTTGTACAACTTCACTATACTAAATAGCCAAAGAGCAGGTGGTTTTCCCTGCCATTTTAGACAATTTGACCGAAACAGGTGTTTTTTGCGAATTCGAAACACAATTGTGTCAGATGGTGTGGCTTTGTTCTTGTACAAACTGCACGAAAATAAATGCCGAAACCGTATTCTCCCTATAAAGCACCACCGTAGGGGAGGGGTTCTGTCCCCTCCCGTAAAACTGTGGATTTTAGGAAAATAAAAAACCGGCAGGGGATGAACCCCTGCCGGAAAATAGGTTATCTATTTATTTTTAGTAATCTGATCTAAGATTAGTACTTCTCAACGAATGAGAATACCTTCTCGATTTCGCCTTCGTCGTTGACGTAGATAACTGCGTTACCTTCGCCAGCATCAAGAGCCTTTTCACGAGCCGGAACCTTGATGATCATTTCGCCAGCGTACTCGCCGCCGTCGATTGTGATTACTTCGTAGCCGTCCTCAGCAAACTTCATAGCATCCGGAGACTCTGTCTCGAGGTTAACGTCAGCGTCTGTATCGAAGAAGTAGAGGCTTCCGTTACGCTCAGAAACTGCGTTTACGCGATAGAGGCCTTCAGCAGAAGAAACTGTGTTGCTGAGTGCATCATACCACTTGTGCTCGAGGTTTGTGATTACGCCTTCAGCATCAAGAGCATATTCGATGAATGTGTCTGCTGCGAATTCGTCTGTAGAAGCAACTGTACCGATCTTCTCCGGAAGTGTGTACGGAGAGTTAGAGAAGTCAACCGGTGTGTTGATTGTTCTTGTTGTGAAGAGACCGTCCTCTGTGATGAGTGTCATCTGGAGGTAGTACTCAGCAGCAGCAGCGTCGAACTTCTGTGTTGCAGAAACAACGTATGCGATTGCTTCAGACTCAGAAGCGTCGCCTGTATCCTTCTGGCCAACAGATGTGCCGTCACCGATTGTCATAGCCATAGCAACGATACCCTTGTTGTAGCCCTTTGTTGTGTTAAGAGCATAAGAGAATGCGTATGCCGGCTGTCCAGCATTGTCTGCCTGGAGCATGTTCGGGATAGCAGCGAGGTTCTGAGCAGCCTTGTTTGCGAGCTTGTAAGCAGCTGCCTTAATCGGAGCGTAGTTTACGTCTGTGCGGTCAATAGAACCGTCAGCCTGGTAAGCCGGGTTACCATAGAGAACGAAGACTACGGAAGAATCGTTAAGAGCTGTGTATGTGCCAGCAGCCTGACCTGTGATTGTAACCTTACCTTCGTCAACTGTTGCAGTAGAAACACTGTTGTGGTAACGTGTAGAAGCGTAGAATGTTGTGTCGTATCTGCTGTAGTCCTTTGTGCCAAGAGTTGCCTGGCTACCGGAGATGTATCCGAGGTCGTTAGCAGAGAGGTCAACCATACCGTTGTCCATGAGCTTGTACTTAACTACCATACCGAAGTATGCGTTGTCAGCAAAGTCCATAGCGCGGTCGTTCTTATCGCTGTAAACTTCCTTGCGGTCTTCGATGTTGAGCTTACCAACTTCGTATGTGCTCTGTGTGTTGTCAGCAAATGCGAGTGTTACGTAAGCTGCGTCGAGGTCTTCGTCATAAGAAGACTTAAGGATTACTGCGTACTCTTCAGTAGTTGCTTCAACTTCAGAAGCCTCAAAGTCTACGATAACGCTGCCGAATGCATAGTACTTTGTGCCGTCTTCCATTGCTGCAACGTTCTTCTGGAAGTAGTCACCGAGTGTATCGCCCGGATCAACAACGTCGTTGTCAGCGTTGATCCAGAGAGCATAAGTCTCGCCGCCGATAACAACTGAACCGTCATCGTTGATAGCTTCAACAGCGCCTGTAACTTCGTCGAGCTTCTCAACAACAACCTTGCCAGCTTCACGGTAGTAAGCTACCATGTCGTCAACAGCAACTTCGCCGATGATTTCAACTTCTTCGAGGTCGAAACGCTTGCCAGCAACTGTGATAACGCCCTTAGCTTCGCTGTAGTTTGTAACAGCACCGATGTTAGCGTTAGTTACGCCGTCATCTGCTACCATCTTGAAGATGTAAGAGTATGTCTTGCCACCGTCAACAGAAACGAAGCGGTAGTCTGTGAGAGCCGGTGTGCCCATTGCTGTGAAGAATTCGTCAGTGATAGCAGCACCGTTTGTGAGTGTTGCAGCTGCGCCGTTGATTGTTTCATCAGAAACCCATGCAAGTGAAGCGAAAGCGTCTGCAGCGTCCTTAGTTACAGTGTTCGGAGATTCGCCATATGTTACTGCTGTATCCTGGAAGTCAACGTTCTTTGCGACCTTGCCGAAAGAAGCGTCAGCCATGATCTTCTTCTCAACGCCATCAACTGTGAAAGCGATGTACGGAGTGATTTCTGTCTTGCTTGTTTCCGGCTTGCCGTTCGGGAAGATGTCAACATCAAGAGCTGCTACGTCGTAAGCAACTGTGTTGCTTGTAACCATAACGTCACCGATGAGCTCAACGTTCTTGTAGCGGTAGCCGTCCTGGTCAGCCTTGAAGAAAACTGTAACTTCGAAACCGAGCATGTCGTCCGGAAGAGCAACCGGGATTTCGAGGAGAGCGCCGTGCTCGTCGCCATCTTCTTCCTTGTATGTGTAGTAGATCTGTGTCTCTTCGCTGTCGATGCCTGTTGCAGCTGCAACGTTGACATCCATGAGTGCGTCACCCTCAGCGTCGAGAGTGATGAAGTAGCGCTCGTTAGCAACTACGAGACCTGTCTCTGTCTTGAGGCCCATTGTCTTCTCGCCAAGTGTCTCGTTGTAAGCTGTACCGAGAGCGTTGACCTGAGAACCTGTGCCTGTGATTGCGCTGTATGTGTAAACCGGTGAGAATACAGCGTTCTTCATGAGCTTTGCAACGAGCTCACGTGTTGCGAGAGCTGTCGGGTCGCCTGACCAACCGTCGAAGATGCCGAGGTCGATAGCCTTAGCAACTACGTTGGAAGCCCAGTTAGCGCCTGTGAAGCCTTCCTTAGCAGGATCGCAACCGAGGATAACAAGGATCATCTTTGTTGCTTCAGCAACTGTGATGTTGCCCTGCGGGTTGAACTTGTTGTTGCCAACACCAGAAACGATCTTCTGGTTTGCACAGTAGTTGATGTAGCCCTTAGCCCATGCAACGTTTGCATTGCCTTCAACGTCTGTGAAGGTGCTCTTCTGTGCTGCGAAGAGGTCGCCGTTTGTGTCAGAGCCATACTTGAGAGTATAAGCCATCTTTGCGAACTCAGCGCGTGTGATGTTCTTCTGGGGACCAAAAGAACCGTCCGGGTAACCGCCGATAACACCGAGCTCTACGAGCATGTTAACATCGTCAACATAGCTTGCGCCGATAGAAGCTGCGTCTGTGAAATCAGCTGCACTTGCAACGAATGTAAATGCCATAGCAAATACGAGTGCGAGTGCGAGAATCTTCTTAAGATTTCTCATTTTGTGTTCCTCCTAAAAAATATTTTTGGCTTTCGCCTTTTTACATTACACATAATAAACCTTTTGGAAAGAATCGTCAAGAGCATTTTTCCATCTGTAACAGAGCTGTAACAAAGCGAAATAATACAGAAACAAACCGCCGAAACGGGCGGTTTGTTACGCAGTTGAAAATTGAAAGTGCAGGAGAATACGGGCTCCCTCTGACGAGGGAGCTGTCAGCAACGCTGACTGAGGGAGAGACCTTTTACAACAGAATCTATATATTCGCATACGCCTTGAAAATTACGGTCGATCTCCAGGTTGCAAATTCTTATTACTGTTAAGTCCATAGCTTCTAATTCATCTGTGCGGAGCTTATCTCTTTTTTCTTGACTGTCGGTATAGTGCTCTCCGCCGTCAAGCTCTATGATAAGCTTTGCTTTTGCACAATAAAAATCTGCTATATAATTCCCAATGGCTTTTTGACGTTGAAAGCGAATTGGATACGTTCTCAAAAACTCATACCAAAGCTTTCTCTCCCACGGCGTCATGTTTTTTCGAAGCTCTTTTGCAAGAAGGATGTTGGCTCTATTGTATTCTTTCATTGCTTCTCTCCCTCCGTCTTTTGCTTCGCAAAATCCACCTCCCTCATCAGAGGGAGGCGTTGAGGTGGTGCTGTGGCTCTCCTCACTCCTCGGAAGTCGGGAGGCGTTATATCATATATTATATTATATAGTAGTTTTCCATTCCTTATCCCAGGGGTAGTACATATTGATGACCTCGCCGCCGCGACGAGCGGATTCCTCGGCATAGATGCCCGGAAGCGTCATCTCAAGACCTGCCTTAAGCGAGATTGCAGGCTTACCTTCCCTGAACGCCTTGAAGAAATCGTCGAGCATTGCATAGTCCATTCCGCCGTGGCCTGCCTTCTTTGCAGTTTCGTCATCAGCGTATGCAGGCGGCATATACTCTCCGCCGATTTCCTTGAGAGAAGTTTCAAGCTCACGGGTAGAGTTGTATCGGATAACGGGCTTCTCTAAGCGGTCGATTCTCTCCATATAACCCTCTGTGCCGAAGACGCGGTAGTTGTGGTGGCCGATTTCAGCACGGCAACGCTTGTTGCGCTGGAGACGGATGACAACGCCCGAGTCTGTGATGAACTGCGCGCACTGCATATCGTCATCCTCGACATCATCGGTATAGTCGTCAGCATGGCGACCCGTACCGAAGCAGCTAACCTTGCGGAGCGGCTCATCGAGAATTGCGAGGAGCGGACCGAGGGAGTGTGTGCAATAGCGAATCGGGATTAAAAGCTTTCTCCAGTCGCCGTTCTCATTAACGCCGACATCCTCTGCGCTGCCGGGGCGGAACCAATGGATGTATTCTGCCTCCATGCAGTACGGTTTACCAAGAAGACCCTTCTCATAAAACTCACGGAGAAGAACTGAGAATTTCTGATAGTTCGGGTTTGCGCCCGTCGAAATAATCGCGGAGGATTTCTCCGCAGCACGCCAGAGACGCTCTGCCTCTTCGAGAGACGCGACATTCGGGATGTCGGAAAGGACGTTTATGTTCTTCTCAAGAGCCTTGATGCAGAAATCCGCATGGATATCAGCACCCGTCTCGACGATTACTATATCGAGATTTGCCTCATTGAGCATCTTTTCGTAATCCGTATAATAAACCGTGTCGGGGAAAAGCTCTGACATCGGAGCTGTGCAGAGCCACTGCTGCTCATAGAAATTGCGCGGAAGAACATCACACAGCGCCGCAATCTCGACAAACGGGAAAAGCGCCGCCATTTTTGTCATTTCACGACCGCGGTGACCGAGGCCGACGGTACCTACTCTTATTTTTTCCATACTGTAATTCTCCTCTCGGAATTTATCTTTCTTTACTATATCACTTTTGTTTCATTTGTCAACCTATATTTTTTTACATCTTAAAATAATTATTGCGCAGACTTCACACCTCTCCGCTACGGCTCGACTGAATTACAGCAGGAACGCCATTTGTAGGGGGTCTCCGTGTCCTCCCGTATGGACTTCTCCTTGAGGTAGTGAGGCGAAGCCGAATGTCGGCGAAGTAGTGAATGACAGTCCGGGAAAGCCCTCCTTGCCTAAAGGAGGGGGGACCGTCGCAGACGGTGGGAGGATTCGGGCGATAAGGCTCCCCTTGTCAGGGGAGCTGTCGAGCGAAGCGAGACTGAGGAGTAGTC
>JAZSNZ010000013.1:0-2383 GCA_045536645.1 Acutalibacteraceae bacterium | reverse complement strand
GAATAATGATCCCGTTTATCGGCACAGCGCTGGGTGCAGGGTGTGTGCTGTTTATGAAACGGCAATTGTCGGGCAAAACGCAGAGAATTCTTTCGGGATTTGCTGCAGGAGTAATGGTTGCAGCATCCGTCTGGAGTCTGCTGCTGCCTTCTATAGATTACGCATCGGGTATGGGGAAGTGGGCATTTGTACCTGCAGCAGTGGGATTTCTGCTGGGAATAGTATTTCTCCAGATTCTTGACAGGATAATCCCTGCAGTGCAGAATCAGACAGAAGACTCCTGCGGTGGACTTGGCAGAACGACCATGCTTGTTATGTCCGTGACCATTCACAATATTCCCGAGGGCATGGCTGTGGGGGTTGCCTATGCAGGGTACTTATCGGGCAAATCAGAGTTTACCCTTGCAGCGGCCCTTGTGCTGTCGGTGGGAATAGCGATACAGAATTTTCCCGAAGGCTCAATAATATCAATGCCTCTAAAGGCTCAGGGCAAAGGCAAAGGCAAGGCGTTCGCAGTGGGCGTTTTGTCGGGAATAGTTGAACCTATCGGTGCATTTATAACGATAATAGCAGCAAGCATAGTGGTTCCCGTGTTGCCGTATCTGCTCAGCTTTGCGGCAGGAGCCATGTTTTATGTGGTGGTGGAAGAGCTGATACCCGAAATGACACAGGGCAAAAGTTCATATACGGGCACACTGGCATTTACAATAGGCTTCTGCATAATGATGATGCTCGACGTAGCACTGGGATAATAAAACGGGAGGGGCGGTACCCCTCCCGTTTTGAACTAATGTGTTTTCGCCTGTTTCCTGATAATTTGCCTGACTTTTGCAATAATCTTTTTTGTCTCTCTGTCATTTGAATCGGGAGGAATCTCACAGCCGAAAGCAGAGCACAGAATACGAATTGCGTCATGATAGCCGAGCTGCATTCTTCTGGTGATTCCCGAGTTTGAAAAATCAAGAGTGCCGGAGAGGAAATTCCCCTGGTCTTCAGATGGTATTATGTTAACAATCTCTGCCTGCGGATATCTGACGGAATTTTCAAGAACAGAAACATCAGCATCGTGTGTAAGCCACACTACTATGAATTTGCGAAAGCCTTCGCCGTACAGAGGGCGAATAGGGCAGTTATCCGATAAACCTCCGTCATAATAGGTGTTTCCTTCGATTTCTTCCGAACCGAAGATAACAGGAATTGCGGAAGAAGCCAGCAGAAGCTTTTCTATCCTGCCGTTGTCGTCGTTCTGATTTACCTTTATGTATTCAGCGTTCAGTGTTCTGCGGTTGAATAAAGTTATGTAAAGTGGGATGGAGGATTTTTTAATTGCTTTGAAATTAAGATTTTCGGTGATTATCCTTGAAAGACCCGAACGGGAGAATATACCCGTTTTATCGATGCATGCGATTCGGTTGATGTCCTTTATAAGTGAATAAAGAAAACCGCCACGATCTGTATTAGACTCAGTCTCAAATGGTGTAAGTATATCCTCGTGTTCGATATTATTCCATATTTTAACAGATTTGCTGTATTCCCCGGAAACAAACAGAGCTCCGTTGAGCGCACCGACAGAGGTGCCTGCAACTGCTCCGATGAGGCGTTCGATTCCGAGCTCACGCAGTGCACGCCATACACCGATCTGATAAGCACCCTTTCCGCCGCCGCCGGCGAGCACAAGAGCATAATCTCGCATAAACAACTCTCCCCTTGTAAAATGAAAGCACATATATAGTTTAGTTCCGCATACAAATCTTGTCAAGAATATGTGCTTTACTTTGAAAAATGTCGTGATATAATTATTATATTAAGCACACAGGAGAAATGACACAATGAGCAGCAGTTTTATGGCGATGATGTCCAGAATGAAGTATATTTCCCGATGGGCATTGATGAGAAATACAAGACAGGAAAGTCTCAGCGAACATACCCTTGAAACAACTATGATAGCCCATCTTCTCTGTGAGATAAGAAACAGACGCCTCGGCGGCAATGTGGACACAGGCAGAGTTGTCCTTCTTGCCCTTTATCACGATGCAGGGGAGATAATTACGGGGGATATGCCCACCCCTGTAAAATACCACAGCGACGAGATGAGACAGGCATATAAGCAGGTTGAGCTGATGGCATCAAAGGCACTTACAGAAAAGCTGCCCGATGACCTTAAAGGTGTGTATGAGCCTCTGCTTTATGAAAAGGGGACAGAGGAGGAAATGCAAATTGTCAAGGCGGCAGACAAACTCAGTGCTCTGGTAAAGTGCATAGAGGAGCGTACTGCCGGCAACGGAGAGTTCCGTGTTGCGGAGGAAAGCACCCTTTCGTCCATAGCGGCAATGGGCATGAAGGAAGTGGAGATATTTATAGATGAGTTCCTGCCGGGCTACTA
>JAZSNZ010000059.1:0-6487 GCA_045536645.1 Acutalibacteraceae bacterium | reverse complement strand
GGGGACCCAAGTGGGTGCTTTCCTGCGTACAGACTCATTTCAATGTGGACGTTGAAAAGTATATCCGGGTTAATTTCAATATATTCAAAAAGCTTATTGATTCCATCGGTGGAGTTGACATAACTCTGACAGAAAAGGAATCCCTTGCTCTTAACCATAAGATAAGAACCAATACAGGAAGACTCCCCAAGCCTGTTCACGAAGGAAAAAATCATATGGACGGCTACACCGCACTCCAGTACTGCCGACTGAGATACACAGACAGCGACTGGGTGCGTATAAAGAGACAGAGAAATACCATAAAGGCAATACAGAAGCAGTGCAAGACACTGTCTCTCGGAGAGCTTGACGATGTGGCAGATGCAGTACTTCCCATGATACAGACAAATCTCAGCAAAGGTGAGATTCTGTCTTTGCTTTCAAACGCACCTGCACTGCTCAACAGCGAGATAGAGGATATGACAATCCCTGCAAAGGGTACGTACAAAAGCCTCAGCAAAATCAATTTCAAGGAAAACAGCAAAATCCTCCACGAATTCTTCTACGGCAACGAAGAGAAATAAAAAGAAAGCCCGGATTTTATCCGGGCTTTCTCTGTTAAAAATCAAATCTTAGCATCCCACAGACCGCAGAAGCTGTCAATGGGATCTGTACCCTTGAAAGATTGAGCACCTGCAAGCAGGTCATCAACAAGAGTATCCATTGTAGAGGGTTTGGAATCGTAAGCATTAATGTAAGTGCGGACCTGAGGAATATCAGCGAGCATAGTGGGAGCATTGATGCTGACAGCAACAACAGGCAGTTCAAAAACATACCAGGGGATTTCTCCGCCGCCCTTGGACATGCCAAAACTGGGTCTGCCGTTCATAACATCGCAGAGGGTGATAACAAGATCCTGCTCGGAAACAAAGTCCTTTATTGCATTCTTACCTGCGAAATAGAGATTGAGGTTCGGCTTTTCTCCGGCAGCCATCTGCTTCTTCATCTTGTCAAGGGGACTTTCGTAAATAAACGCATCAAAACCCTTCTCGATAAGTCTGTCACGCAGATCTTCAGCAGGATTCATTCCGGCTCCGCCGCCCATAGCCATCTTGACAAGAGCGTCCATGGGGCCTGCAGCACCCTTGACATAGACTATCATGATTCTCTTGTACTTCTCAGGTGTCAGAGGCAGAACGTCCTTGTCCTTATACTTTACAAGGGTAATGCTGTCCTTGCTGATTGCCTCGGCAGCAGCGATGTATTCGGCCTTGCCCAGAGTTTCGGTCACCGCCTCAGGGGCAGGAACAATCTCTTCCTTTGCCTTTTTGTTAAGACCCATGTGAGCCTTGAGGCCGAGGATACGGGTAAGAGCCTCGCAAATACGCTCTTCGGTGATCGTGCCGTTGTTATAAGCCTCCAGCATAGTCTCAAAGTCCTCATCGGGATCATTGAAGAAGAGGAACATATCGCAGCCTGCGTTGATGGAAGCAGGGAGCATATCACGTCTTGTCATGCGGTCGGTCATAGCTACCATATGGCTTGCATCTGTAACGACCATACCGTTGAACCCCAGCTTATCACGAAGCAGACCTGTCATAATCTCGGGGCAGAGGGTGGCAGGGAGCATCTCCTCGTCCTTTATTCCGGGTTTTACACCGCGCATGTATTCGGGCATCATAATGTGTCCGCCCATTATTGCGTCAAGGCCTGAGTCGATAAGAGTCTTGTAGACCATGCCGTAGGTAGCCATCCATTCCTTTTCATTGAATGAGTTGATGTTGTTGGCAATGTGAGCATCTCGGAAATCCAGACCGTTGCCGGGGAAATGCTTGGCAGCGCAGGCAAAGCCATCGATGGT
The DNA here is from genome assembly GCA_045536645.1 of Acutalibacteraceae bacterium. Taxonomy (GTDB): domain Bacteria; phylum Bacillota; class Clostridia; order Oscillospirales; family Acutalibacteraceae; genus JAISGQ01. The sequence goes on along the minus strand of JAZSNZ010000059.1, from coordinate 4,647 downwards.
ATGAGCACCTTCCAGATAAGCCTTGCTCATCTCGGCGACCTTTTTCGGATCACTGCCGAAGGCACGGGAAACGACTTCGGTATTTTCCCAGTTGTAGTGAATATCGCAGACAGGGGCAAATGCCATGTTACAGCCGAGAGCGGCAGCCTCTTCGTTTGCCATGCGTCCGAGGTTATAAGCGTGCTTCGTCTTGCCTGTGGCACCAATTTTTATGCCTGAGCCGATATATGTACCGTCGGAGCAGCAGCCGTTGCCGCCTGCTTCAGTGTTGCAGGCGATGAAAACAGGCACCTTTGCGTACTTCTGGAGAATACGGTTCTGCATCTGAACTGCGGCACCGGGCATATTGTTGTATCGGCAGCCTCCCAAATGATACTTCTCCATAAGCTCCTGAAGGTATGCCTCGTCCATGCCCATTGTAAGCTGAAAAAAGAGCTGACCTACTTTTTCTTCTGCGCTCATATCTTCGATAGTGGACTTGACCCAGTTTATATCCTCATCGCTGAGGCAATAGGGGACAGCCTTAAGGTTTACGCCGTTAAGAATGCCTTTCTTAAGCATCTTCTCCAAGGTTTTTGAGGAAATCTGCTTCTTTTTGTTTTTCATATTGACCTCCGTAAGTGTTATTTATCAACCGATTAAAAGCACAGGAGATAAATTCCTCCCAGCTTTCCTTTTCGTGTCCGACCAGTATGGGATAGTAGAAAACGCCGTTTTTCTTTGCTGCCTGCATGTCTCCGGGAGCATCGCCGCACATAAGTACATTTTCCGGTGCATATCCTTTTTTCAGAAGCTCGCCTATGCAGTAAGCCTTGCTGCCGGCATTCTGTGCAAGGACGATGTCAGTGTGCTGGAGGAGACCGAATTCCTCCCATTCCTCAAGCACAGCATCCGGGTTTGCACTTGAAACAACAGCAACATCAGCACGCTCGTGAGCAAATGCAAGAGCCTCGCCTGCCAGCTCGAAGGGCAGTTTGCACTCTTCGGGCAGAAGATTAATAGCCTCATTGACAGCCTTGCTCCATGAAAGCGCTTTTTTTAGCGAAATGCTGTCGGGGGATTTTTCTGCAGCCCTTTCCAAAGCGCTGTTTGAAAGCTCGACACTGTTTTCAACCCAATCAACAAGTTCTGAAATACCCTCAATTTCCTTATGCCTGCCGTTTATTTCAGACAGTGCCATAGACAGTCCCTTGAAACGGTTTATGCCTCTTGTCATGGTATAGAGGTTTATCTCGTTCCAGCGGCGCAGAATATCCGTTTCAAAAAGCTCGAGTTCCCATTCTTTGACCATGCAGGGGCCAAAACATTTGAAATGCTTTATGTCCATGGTATCCATGACACAGCCATCGCTGTCGACGCAAATTAGAAATTCCTTTTGCTTTTTGAAGTCGGTCAGTTCATTGACCATAGCCTCACGCTCCTTTATAAGTGGTGTGTACCAAATCACCAAAAACTGTGTCGCCTTTTTATGGTTAAATGTGCAAAACACACATTCATTATACATCTTTACAGCAGTCTATGCAAGTGCAAGTTTCGTGTGCATATAAAAACTTCTCATTGGCAAACGAGCTAATTTAAAAAAATAGCTGTACAGCAGTGGGCGTATGTGTTATTATAGTAATCGGATAAATATGCGGATAAACAGAATTTTTCGTGAAATCTCGTACTTTCCGCTTTGATTAATAATATTAATTGCGAGTGATTGTACATAAAGGAAGGGTCATAGATGAAAAAGAAATTTATATCAATATTTGTAATGCTGGCATTATTTCTGAGTATTGGAATATCGGTAATTGCCTCAGAGAACTCAGCAACGGATGGAACCGGAAATACACAGCCTCAGCAGGCGCTTGCGGAACCTGTTATCCAGTTTCCCGCAGAGCCGACAAACAGCGCAGTGACTGTTACAGTTACAACCGCAGATTCACTTGATGAAAATGGAAAAATATATTACTGCATAGCAGGGGGCGAGTGGACAGAGTATACACAGCCCTTTGTTGTGACAGAGAACACCGAGATTTCAGCAAAGGTGGTCAACGGAAAAGGCACACAGTCTCCGCTGGCTTCCACTACGGTTGAGTGCATCGATAAGACAGCACCCACCGCTCCGACCATAATTCCTGCAACAACAGCATGGACAAATAAGGAGCAGGGCATAACTCTTGTTTCGGGAACGGACGCAGAATCCGGTTATCTTCGTACTGAGTACAAAATCGGTGCAGAAGGCACATGGATAGAGTATTACGGAGAATTTACCGTAAATACCGCATGTACAGTCTACGCCAGAACAATTGACAATGCGCAGAACTGCTCGGAAGAGGTGTCCATGAGCATTGCAAATTTTGATATGACACCTCCTGATATTTCGCTTCTTACTGTTACCTTCGGCAACGAAAAGGGCGCGCTTACATACGGCACATCCAATTTTTCGAGCTTCTTCACAGGTTCCGTTACCTGTTCCATTGATGGCGCAGCAGATTCCCAGAGCGGTGTTGCATATTATGAATTTCAGCTTGTGGAAAGCGGCGCGTATATAAGCGAAGCAGGCTGGAACAGATACGACACGAATAACAAACCCGTATTTGACAGGGACTTCATCGGAAATGTGTATGCAAGAGCGGTGGACAACGCAGGCAATGTCTCCAAGGAGATACCGTCAGCAGGCGTAGTGCTTGACAGCACACCTCCTGTGATTGGAGAGATAACCAAATCCACATCTGCAATAACAGACGAGAATATAACTGTAAGCTTCAGTGTAACCGATAATATAAGCATTCTGAATGTTACAGTAAATGGAGAGTACGTAGGCATCTATGCCCCCACATTCACTGTTTTCAGAAACGGAGAGTATGTTATAGTGGCAAAGGATAAGGCAGGCAACGAGTCAACAGCCACCGTTGTCATAAACAATATCCAGACTACACCCTTCAATATTCTTAAGATAGCAAGATCTCTCAGAGAAGAGGAATACACACCATCTTCGTGGATAAATATGCAGAAATATGCAGCGGAGCTTGATAATCTTATTTCAATCCAGTCTGACGAGACAATTATAAATTCAGCCTCCGAGCAGCTGACCGCAGCACTTGAGGCACTTGTTCGCAAAGGCGACAGAACATACGCCAATGAGCTTCTTGAGAGAATAAAGACTGTAGACAGAACAGTATATACCGATACCTCCTGGAGCTATGTTGAGCAGGCGATTGCAGCACTTGAAACGGTCATTGCAGACGATGAAAGTGCACAGCAGCATATAGATGAAGCTCAGGCAGTTCTCGAAAGCGCTATGAAGAATCTTGTGCTTATTGCAAACTTCACCTCTCTCGACAGGATAATCGGAACAGTAGAGGCAATTGACCCCACACCTTACCCTCAGGACAGATATGACCTGCTGATGAGCAAGGTTGATGAAGCAAAGGCACTTGTCAGAACTGATACAGACCAGCAGACAGCAGACAGATACTATTCTGAGATACTTACACTTATGGGAGAGTTAAATATGAACACTATCCCGGAAGAGAGTGATAGAATCGAAGACGGAGTCAATCTTATTCATGTAATGATAATCGGAATAGGAATACTTGTCGCAGCTCTTGTCATAACAATAATTCTTATAATAAAGAGAGCACCGAGCGCAGCGGCAGATGATGAAGAGGATATGGCTTATTATTATGAAGCAGCCTCAAGAAAAGTATATACAGAAGTAACCGACAGCAACGAGGAACCCGAATATAAAACTGAGCAGAGTTATATACCCGCAGTCAGCAGACAGCAAAGGGAAAAGAAGCATGCATCTTTCGGGGATATTCAGTTCAGTGATGAGGGCGAATTTTCTGATTGGGACTAAATAGTACAAAAGTGCAAGAGAAAACCCCGGCACAACACCGGGGTTTTGACATACCGCAGCAGGAAGGACTGTTAAAATGGAAGCAAGAAAGCAGTTAAGACAGATATTCAGCTATGTAAAGGCACTTGTTGAACGTAAGTGCGATATAAGCCTTGATTATACGGATTACCCATTCAGTCTGGAGCTTTTTGGACTGCCGGAACATGAGACAATTAAAAAGGCTCAGACAGGAGAGGAGGCATTTTCCGACGGTACAGCCATACTCTCTGTAGGTAAGGCATTTGTTGAGCCGTGTCCTGCGTTGCCTCCTGTGCTTTACGGCTGGGTGGAAGATGGTTGGGACAACCCGTTAAAAACAGTTACGGTAAAGGAAAAACGTGAATTTTGCGATGATGCGGAAAGCGACGAGATACGCACAGAGCTTTTCTCTGATGACATCGCAAGACGTGACGTGCTGACCCTTTGGATGGAGCAGCGCGATGCATGGCGTTTTGATGCAGAGCCTGCAGCAAAAGCACGTGCCATATATGACAAGCTGTATGATCTCTGGTCACAGATGAGCAGAGAAAAGGACAGAATGGAGATAGTCATAGGTGATGGTATGCTTACCTGTGTGCTTCCCGACGGCACAAAAATACGCCATCCCCTTGTGCTTGAGCGAGTAATGCTGGAGTTTGATGCACAGAAGCCAATGTTTACAATATGCGACTGTGACACTCCTGCAACCCTCAATACAAGACTTCTGAGAATCCTCCCCGATATAGAGACTCAGACACTGTCAGGCTTTGCAAATGAGATTG
>JAZSNZ010000216.1:0-2604 GCA_045536645.1 Acutalibacteraceae bacterium | reverse complement strand
GGGGGGAAGATAAGTGAATAAGCATTCTATAAAGAGTGTTGCGATAAAGATGAGACATTGTCTGATGAGTGAAATCAGACAGAGAATGCATGAGCTGGAAGAGCGCGAACAGCTTTCGGAAAAAATAAAGACTTCAGACTGTGAATTGGCTGAAGAAGCTGCGTTTATATGGTTTATCCGATTGGTCGCGCTGTGCTTTATGGACGCAAACGGATATCTTCCTGCAGGTAATGGATTGTCTTGTGCAAAGAACGAAGACAAGAAGATATGCAATAGCAGAATAATTGATATATGCAATGCTCTGAGCGAAAGCCTGCCATGGATCTTCGGAAAGGAATACGACTGGGTATTGCCTCTGATTCCCGAAAATCTGCTGGAAGAAGGCGGCATAATAACTTCTATGGGATTTAAAATCAGTAAAGAAGAGTGGTGTGAGGGAGCAGAAATAATCGGCTGGCTTTACCAGTATTACATATCGGAAAAGCATGACGAGATAGTAAACGTATATAAGGGGACTGTAAAGAAAGAGGATATTCCTGCGGCGACCCAGCTCTTTACAACGGACTGGATAGTAAAATACATGGTGGACAATTCTCTCGGCAGATATTATCTGGATCACAACGGCGAAAGCAGACTGACAAAAAAGCTTGAGTATTTTGTACTGCCTTCCTCCGAAAATCTTCCGAAAGTAAAAGAAGAGATCATACCGCAGGAGCTTACATTTTTTGACCCATGCATGGGAAGCGGACATATTCTTGTATATGCCTTTGACGTTCTTATGGAGATATACAGGGAGAGAGGCCTTGATGACATCACTGCGGCCGAACAGATTGTACGGCACAATCTGTTCGGGATCGATATAGATGACCGCTGTGCCCGTCTTGCATGCTTTGCCGTAATGATGAAAGGGCGAAGCTATGATGAGGACTTTCTCAATAAGGGCATAAAGCCCAATCTTCTTGCAATAGAGGAGAGCACCGGAAAAGAAACACCTTTGCCAGATAAGGTGTATAACGAAACACTTTCATATCTTACTGAGACTTTCCGTCACGGAAAGGAAACAGGCTCCCTGCTTAAATTAGAAAGCAGAGACTACAAAGCATTTTCCCTCTATGCCAAAAAGCACACCGAAGGCGAAATGCAGCGACATATTCTGCACCTTGCAGAGCAGGCGGAGCTTCTGACAGGAAGATATGCAGTCGTCTGCACAAACCCTCCGTATATGAACAAGCTGGAGGGCGAACTCAAGAGTTATGTAAACTCACGATACAAGCCATACGCAGGAGACCTGTTCAGTGTGTTCATGTACAGAAATTTTGATTTCTGCAAGGAAAAGGGCTACTGCGCATTTATGACTCCATTTGTCTGGATGTTCATAAAGACATATGAAAATCTTCGCCGTTTTATAATCGAAGAAAAATCCATAGTATCGCTTGTTCAGCTTGAGTACTCAGCCTATGAAGAGGCAACTGTGCCTGTGTGTACCTTTGTGCTTAAAAACAGCAGAAACACAGAAAAAAGTCTGTACATTCGCCTGTCGGATTTCAAGGGTGGAATGGAAGTGCAGAAGCAGAAAACAAAGCTGGCAATAAAAAACACCGATTGCGAATATGTTTATAAAGCACTGCAGTCTGATTTTCTGAAAATCCCTCATGCACCGATAGCATACTGGGCATCGGAAAGCATAATAAATGCCTTTTGTGATGAAAAGACAGCAGGTGACATTGCACAGGTGAAAATCGGCATGGGAACGGGCAAAAACGACCTGTTCCTCCGCTCCTGGTGGGAGGTCTCACTGACAGATATTGACTTTTCGCTCAAATCTGTAAAGAGTCTTGAAAAAAACCAAAGCAAATGGTTTCCTTACAATAAAGGCGGCGATTTCAGGCTGTGGTACGGCAATCTGCAGGAGATTATATGGTTTGACAAAGAGGGGAGAGCAAAGCTCAGAGAGACATCGGGACACAGGGAAAACGGCGGCTATGACTTTTATTTCAGAGAGGGAATAACATGGACATTCATAAGCTCGTCAAAGTTTGGCGTCAGGTACCGTCCCTTCGGCTCAGTGTTTGATGTGGCAGGCTCTGCGCTGTTTGCAGAGAAAGAAGTACTTTACTATCTTCTGGCCTTTCTGTGCTCATCAGTCAGCGGATATATTCTGAAAATGCTCAACCCCACGATGAACTATCAGGCAGGAAATATAAAAAGCCTGCCCGTTATTTTCGGGAATGAAAAAGCAGCAGAAAGTCTTGCGAAAGAAAATGTAAGAATATCAAAAGAAGACTGGGACAGCTTTGAAACCTCCTGGGATTTCAAACGTCACCCGCTTATTTAAAAGCAGACAGAAAGGAAAGGCGGCATGAACAAGACAGCGATAAAGAGATTTGCAGTCCGTGCACGCACAAAGCTTACAGAGGCAGTCAGGCAGAGAGCGTATGAATATGGTATTACAGAAGAAAAGCAGGAGATTCCGAAAAACATAAGCCTCACAGAAAAGGAACAGATAGCAGAGCTTATCGAGCAGATAGAGAAAAAAGGCTATTCTGCTGTGATGGAGGACGCGGCGTACACATGGTTCAATCGCTTTGTATCGCTGCGATTCAT
>JAZSNZ010000233.1:0-15247 GCA_045536645.1 Acutalibacteraceae bacterium | reverse complement strand
GAACAAGCTTGCTGATAATCGATAAAAGTTTGCCGTCAGTTATAAAACCATCACAACAAACACACAGAGAGCGGCAAAAAACACCGCTCTCTGCAAAATGTAAATTTTTTATTTCCTGTACCTTCTTGCCAAAGGAGCTGTTTTTTTCTGTGAGAAGAAAGTCATGGACAGAACAGCAATTAGCAGAACAACAATGACTCCGATGCTGATATAAAGACGCAACTTCCTGGTTGCTGTAATTTTTTCAGAACGTGAAGAGAGAGAATCAGTTTCTTCATAATCAGTATCGGAAACTGTATCGTAGCCGCCGGAAACGACGACTTTATCACCGTAAAGAGAGCGGAAATAGCTTTCAGCAGCGGCCAGCTCTGAGCTGCCTACACGTATTTCGACAATATTTTTCTCCTCGGTGATATTTGCAAAGTTAACGAGGAAATCATAATTATTGTTATCGCAGTTATAGGTGACCTCGTCGACAATTTTCTGCAGGTCGTTATAGCTGAATTTAACTGATTTAAATTGTATGATATCGGGAGCGCCGGAAAGGGTTCTGATTTCATTTCGATTTGAATCCGTATCTTCAGAGAGGGCAACAATCAGCTGCCCCTCATCACCGAAATAAATGCCGCCCACATAATCGGGATACATTGACAGACCCTGCTCAGCCCATGCAGTGATAAGGTTGCCGTAGGCGGTATATACATCTCCGTTCAAATCTCCTGTCTCCACGGCAAAAGCAGAGAGAGGGCAGACAAACAGAATAAGCATTGCAAAAAACAGTGCTGTAAGCTTCTTCATAGACATTCCTCCGAAAGCCTGAAACAATAAGTACATGTTTTATTCTAGCACAAGACGGAATTCCTTTCAAGCAGTTCCAAAATAATTAACAAATCCATTGCATACTTCTCAGACGAAAAAAGTATAAGTAATATATTAAAGGGAAGACAAGAAAAGTACATATTATCATGGTTCTTATTTCACAACAAAGTTAAATCAAAAACGCAAAAAAGATTAAAAAACAGAGAAAAAAGTAGAAAAACAGAGAAAAACTATGATAAATTAAAATAACGGAATATATTGAGGCGTAATGTCACGAGAATGTAGTTGACGGTCAAGCGAACCTCTGCTATAATCACAACATCACGAAATGAGTTCCGATAACTTTTGAATGAGGTGAGCTGATGCCTGAGAACAGAAATATAAACTTTGAGCAGCTTCGTCCGGCTTTTGCGGCAACAGGCGGATTTCTTTTGTCGCAGGTGTGCGATGTGACGAAGGTGGAAAGCTCAACAATACAGAACTGGGTAAAGCGCGGTTGGGTGCAGGCTCCAACGGACAAACGCTACGGCGAGCTTCAGGTTGCGAGAATACTTATCCTCGACATTCTTCGTTCTGTAATGAGCCTTGATAAGATAGTAGCCCTCATGAGCTTCGTAAACGGTAAGGTGGACGACAGATCGGACGATATTATCTCCGACAGTGATCTGTACACTCTCATTCAGAGGGGCGTGGATCAGCTCGAGGCAAGAGGCGATCTTCTTTCCGAAGACAATGTAAAATCCATTGTTGAGGACGTAATAGGCGATTATACAGGTCCTCAGCCCGATTCCAGGGAGAAGCTGGTCAGAGCGCTTCGCGTAATGCTCTACGGCTATCTTTCAGCAAAGCTTAAAATGCGCGCGGAAAAGGAATACGGAAAACTTTTCGGATAAAAAAACACCGACACGGTCATCGATATGCTTTAAAATTAAAAAATTGTGGGTTTACATATATGTTTGATGAGAGTATATTGATTGAGAAGAGTACATTAGGGATAAATATGCATGGTGATCGTGTCGGTGATGACATATACTATATGAAAGGAATGATATTATGTGTGCATGGTTCAATGCTGATCCTCTGTATGCGGTGTTGTGGATACTGGCTATACCGTCATCTGTTATACTGATACTGCAGACCATACTGCTCCTGTTCGGAGTAGGTGCAGGGGCAGACAGTGATCTTGACAGTGACACCTCAGGCCTCGGCGATGGAGATGCTCCCGATATTCCCGACGATGCCGATGCAGACTCTGACTTTGACGGAGGAATGGAGGATTCGGGCTTAAGGCTCTTTACAGTCAGAGGAATGGTTGCGTTCTTTGCCGTTGGCTCGTGGTCAGGCATAACCGCACTTTCCCTTGGAGCACATCCCCTGCTGGCAGTGTTCATCGCCATTGTAATGGGTACGCTTGCGCTGCTCTTTGTGGCTTACTTTATAAAGTGGACACTGCGTCTTCAGCATGACGGCACCATGAAACCAAATGAGGCATTGGGCAAGGAGGGCGAGGTCTATATGACCATCGGAGCAAACCGCTCCTCCAGAGGCAAGGTAAATATTATCTTAGGACAGCAGCTTGTGGAGATCGACGCAGTCACTGACAGTGACACCACGCTTAAGTACGGCGACCGTGTTACGGTCACACAGGTTTTAGGTGATAACACGTTAGTTGTAAAACCCAACAGATAAAGGAGAGTAAAAAATGAGACCGTTAACTGTTACATTGGTAATCATCGCAATTCTGGTATTCAGTATGATACTTGTTGTACTGTCCCGCTACAGAAAATGTCCCTCCGATAAGATCATGGTAATCTACGGTAAGGTCGGCAGCAATAAGGACGGTTCTTCCGCATCCTCCAAGTGTATCCACGGTGGTGCAGCATTCATCTGGCCTGTGGTACAGGACTTCCAGTACCTTGACCTTACCCCCATATCCATCAACGTAGATCTTACAAACGCACTTTCCCGTCAGAATATCCGAATCGACGTACCTTCCAGATTTACCGTCGGTATCTCCACCGAGCCCGGTATCATGCAGAATGCTGCAGAGAGACTTCTCGGTCTTCGCATGGCAGAGATCCAGGAGCTTGCAAAGGATATAATCTTCGGTCAGCTCCGTCTTGTTATCGCAACCATGGAAATCGAGGAGATCAACACCGACAGAGATAAGTTCCTCGAGGCAGTATCCCACAACGTTGAAAGCGAGCTTAAGAAGATCGGTCTTCGCCTCATCAACGTTAACGTAACCGACATCACCGACGAGTCCGGCTACATCGAGGCTCTCGGTAAGGAAGCAGCAGCACGAGCTATAAACGACGCTAAGAGAAGCGTTGCAGAGCAGAACAGAGACGGTTCTATCGGTGCAGCAAACGCACAGAGAGACGAGCGTGTCAACGTATCCGCAGCAAACGCATCTGCAGTAGACGGAGAAAACGAAGCAAAGGCAAAGATTGCACAGTCTGACGCAACCAGAAGAGAGCGTGAGGCAGAGGCTCAGAGAAGAGCAACCGCTGCTGAAAATGTAGCACGTGCTAAGGCACTTGAGGAATCCTATATCGCAGAGCAGCAGGCAGAAGACTCCCGTGCAGCAAGAGAAGCCGCTACCCAGCGCGCAGACATAATCGTCAAGGCTGAGATCGAAAAGCAGAGAATCGAAATAGAGGCTGAGGCAGAGGCTGAGAGAATCCGCCGTCAGGCACAGGGTGAAGCAGACGCTATCTACGCAAAAATGCAGGCACAGGCAAGAGGTATGGAAGAGATTCTTACCAAGCAGGCAGCAGGTCTTGCAGAGATCGTAAGAGCAGCAGGCGGCAACCCCGAGGATGCTGTACAGCTCATCATTGCCGACAAGATCGAAGAGCTTGTCAAGACTCAGGTCGAGGCTATCAAGAACGTCAAGATCGACAAGGTCACCGTATGGGACAGCGGCAAGGGCGAAAACGGCAAGACATCTACCGCAAACTTCCTTTCAGGCCTTATGGGCGCAGTGCCTCCCCTCAATGAGACATTCAAGATGGCAGGTATGAAGATCCCTGCACTTTTGGGAGAGGAAGTAGACAGCGAAAAGCCGCAGGACGGCTCGGCTGAATAAAGCATATAATGAGGGAGAGGCTTCGAAAGAGCTTCTCCCTTTTGTTTGTGTTGCATATTCAGATATTAAGTGGTAGAATATCAAAAACGAGGCATTATAAGGAGATATCTGCACGATGAATATAATTATTGCAGGCACCGGCAAAGCGGGCAACTCCATAATGAAGCAGCTGGCAGACGGAGATCATAATATAACACTGATAGACAAGGATCCTGCGACACTTGCAAAGTTATCGGATCTTTATGATGTTATGACAGTCAACGGTAACTGTATAACTGCCGATTCTCTTCAGGAGGCGGGAGTTGAGCAGGCAGATCTGCTCATAGCATTCACAGGCTCAGATGAAACCAATCTTCTCTGCTGTCTGCTTGCCAGAAACCTCAACTCACGCATACACACCATACCCAGAATAAGAAATCCGGAATTTAACGATATCGCAATAAAAATGCGCCATGATTTCGGTATTTCCATGGTGGTCAATCCCGACAGGGATGCAGCGAGAGAGATCTATCTCCAGCTTCAGTTTCCTGCGTTTTTAAAGCGCGATACCTTTGCCAAAGGCAGAGTAGAAATTGTCCAGATAAAAATCAAGGACGATTCAAAGATAAAGGATATCCCCATAAACTCCCTTGCATCCAAGATAGGCTGCAAGGTTCTCGTGTGTGCGGTAGTGCGAAACGGAGAAGCCTTTATACCAAAAGGCGACTATGTCATCAAAAGCGGTGACAGGGTATATGTAACAGCACCGAACAATGTACTTTCAGTGCTCGTTCGAAAGCTCGGACTTACCACAAAGAAGATAAAGCATATAATGATCGTCGGCGGAGACAGGATAAGTGTATATCTTGCAAAGCTGCTGATGGAAGCAGGAATTCACATAAAGATAATCGAAAGTGATCCCCAGCGCTGTGCGGAGCTTTCCATGCTCATGCCCACTGCCACAATAATCTGCGGCGACGGTTCTTCTCAGGATGTACTCGACAGAGAAGGCTGCCGCACAATGGATGCGCTTATAACCCTTACAGGCCTTGACGAAGTGAACATGATAGTGTCAATGTATGCTTCCTCTATTGGCGTAGATCAGGTCATCACCAAAATAAACAGGATTGAATCCCCTGCACTGCTCAACAATCTGAACATCGGCAGTGTAATAAGCTCTACTCACATAAGCGGTGAAAATATAGCCCGATATGTAAGGGCAATGGAAAAGAAATCAGGCGCAGCACTGACCGTTCACCCCATAGCAAACGGACAGGCAGAAGCCATGGAGTTCCTGATCGATGAAGGATCAAAGTATCTCAACACCCCCCTTAAGGATGTTCCCATACGCAAGAATGTTATTATTTCCTGCGTGCTGCACAAGGGAAAGTTTATAATACCTGACGGCAGTACGGTTTACCAGGCAGGAGACACAGCGGTGGTAACTGCAAATGCAGAGGAGTCCATACTGCATTTCAATGACATTTTCAGTGATTAAGAGGGCGCTGATATGAATTATAAACTTGTTGGACGCATAATAAGTCTTGTGCTGCTTATTGAGGCGTTCTTTATGCTTGTACCGCTGTTTATAGCCCTTGGGGATAAGCAGAGCGATGCAGCGCTGAGTTTTCTTTATACAATTGCGGCAATAGCCGTTGTCAGCGGTGCAGTTCTTTTCCTTACAAGAAAAAGAACACAGGATTTTTATGCACAGGAAGGATTTCTTGCAACCGGCCTTTCATGGATATTCATGTCTCTTTTCGGGTGTTTGCCATTTTTCATAAGCGGATGTATACCGAATATGATCGATGCATTTTTTGAGACCGTGTCAGGCTTTACAACAACAGGCTCAAGTATACTGACCGACGTTGAGGCACTGCCGAGAGCTCTGCTTTACTGGCGAAGCTTTACTCACTGGCTGGGCGGCATGGGTGTGCTGGTGTTCCTCATGGCGGTAATCCCTGCCGCCAATAAAGGCAAAAGCTCAGATATGCACCTGCTCAGGGCAGAGAGTCCGGGACCTGACGTTGGCAAGCTGACCCCTCATATGAAGTCCACAGCAACTATTCTTTATCTTATATACATCGGAATGACAGTGCTCTGCGTTGTTTTCCTCCTGATAGGAAAGATGCCATTTTTCGACAGCATCTGCATAGCCTTCGGCACAGCAGGCACAGGCGGCTTCGGCGTCAGAAACGACAGTCTTGCATCCTATACTCCCTTTGCACAGAATGTGACGACTATATTCATGTTCATGTTCGGAGTTAATTTCAATATTTATTACCTGCTTCTTTTGAGAAAATTCAAGTCGATATTCAAAAGTCAGGAGCTTAGAGTATATATTCTTTACTATGCTTTTGCGGTAGCAGGAATATTCTGCAGCGTAATAAATATGTATGATACATGGAATGAAGCGCTGCGTCACTCCGCGTTTCAGGCGAGCAGCATCATGACCACCACAGGCTACGCCACAACAGATTTTGAACTGTGGCCTTCTCTTGCAAAAGGCATACTGCTGGCGCTCATGTGCATCGGAGCCTGTGCAGGCAGTACAGGCGGCGGAATCAAGGTATCCCGTACCATTATCCTTGCAAAAACCCTGCGCCGCAATGTCCGTCACGCAATACATCCAAACCGCACTGTAGTTATCCAGATGGACAACAGAAGGCTCAACGAGCAGACCATAACAAATGTCAGTTCTTATCTTGTAGCTTATGTTGCGATAATAGCAATGAGCTTCCTGCTTATATCCATTGACAATCAGACCATGATGACAAATTTCTCTGCTGTCATTGCCTGTTTCAACAATATCGGACCGGGCTTTGAGACAGTGGGTGCCACAGGAAATTACTCGACATTCAGTGGATTTTCAAAGATAGTGCTCTGTGCTGATATGCTGCTTGGCAGACTTGAGATATTCCCGCTGCTTGCAATGCTCAGCCGCACAACATGGAACAGAAATCTGTAAGGTATAAGAGTACGTCATGCTGAGGCATGACGTACTCTTTTTAAGAAAAACGAAGCGGAGATAAACGAAGCGGCGGCAAATGCAGTGCCCCATGAGGTGGTGCATGCATACATAAGCGTGATGAACGAAGATATATCCCTGTGGCTGACAGAAGGAATGGCACTGTACCTGACCAACGGCGAGCCTTTTCAGAAAGTGTGGCTTGAATATACTGAGATACCCTCATTCAAGGCAACACAGTCGAACAACCCATTAACCTTTTCGAGTGTAAGCGGATATACCTTCGCGCATACATACATAGAATATCTTGACAAAACCTACGGCTGGGACAAGGTGTTAAAGCTCATTGAAACAGAAGATTTTATTGATTGCTTCGGAAAAACCGAGAAAGAAATATACAGAGAATGGACTGTGTATCTGCAGATTTACTGTCAGTAAAGTCTTACAGTATGAGAAAATCAGCTTTTATCGCTTGGCTTTGAAAGCAGTGCGGCGATATAACCGAACACAACAGCCGCCGTGATACCTCCTGCGGCGGCCGTGACACCGCCTGTTATTATTCCCAGCACACCGTCCTCGTCCACTGCTTTTTTAACACCCTGGGCGAGGGAATAACCAAAGCCTGTCAGCGGAACGGTCGCACCGGCACCTGCCCATTTTACCAGTGGGTCATAAACACCAATGGCAGTAAGCGCAACGCCTGCGACAACAAAGGCAGTGAGTATCCTGCCGGGCGTAAGCTTGGTTTTATCTATCAGTATCTGGCCGATGAGGCAGATTGCGCCACCGACCAGAAAAGCCTTCAGACAATCGGTAACCAAAGAGACAGCGGACATGTCAGTCACCCTTCATAAAGATTTTATGTAGGTATTTTTGACATGTCCGCCTTAATTATGCAGTTTTTATTTTGCACTTTCCCGTCTGAGAACGGTATTGCAGAGTATAAATACATTATCCTTGATAATCGAAATCTTCTTTGCATCGACAGCTGTTTCTTCCTTTTTAATATGCTTGCCGCCGATGGTATAAACATCGGTATAACCCTGTGAGAGAACGGAAACGTAGTCTGAAGAAAGGGCGATATCAGTGACATTACAGGAAAGCTCCTGAGAGAAACGCTGATTGCCGTTGGTGTCAAGAGCTGTAACGGTGGTCATGCTGCTGCCCTCTACGGGAGAGGTGCAGTAGACGAGACCGCTGTTATAATCGAAGTCGTAAGCTGTTACATCTTCACCGAGGAAATCTGTTTCAAAACTTCTGCCATCCTTGGAAACCGTGATGATGTGTTCTTCACCAATAATAACTGCTTTTCCGCTTTTAAGGTATTTTACATCAAGGAGAAGAGTATCGGAGAAAATTTCTCTTGCTGTTTCCTTGCTGTCAAAGACATCAAAAATAACAGCGGTGGACTTAAGAATGCCATTTTCCACATTCAGACCGCATACAATAAGTTTACTGCCGTTTCCGCTCAGTGCAGAAGCAGTGATATAATAATCAGCGCTCTTCCAGCCAAAAATCTTGGCTCCCGAACGGTCGTATACATATACAGAGGAATGGCGCTCTGCATCTGAGCATACGAGAGAAAAATATCCGCTTCTCGAAACATTTCCGGAAAGAATTGAATATTCTGCCTTGCCAAAAGAGAGGGTGGAGGAAGCCGTTTCAAATCTCCAGCGATCGCCGCCTATATCGTAGACAAGAGCATAATTGCTTTCTGCGGCGAGAGCGGGATTTGCTATGTAATGTGCCTGACTTCTTGCCATATTGCCTTTTTGGCTGTAGAAGGTAAGAGAAGTGTCAGTAAGCACGGCTATGCTGTTTCCGACCTTCTCCTGCTTGATGGAGTGGCTTCCGCTGAGTGTCAGAGGAAAGTCACTGCCCCGTCCGCTGAGTGCATTTGCGTCTTTTACCGACTGAACGCCGTGACTGCAAAGATCGCTGAAGGACCAGCCTGTCACGGATGTCCATATAGTGATTATCAGCACAAGTCCGAGAATAACACCGAGTATCTTAAGTAAAAATCTCGCGGCAGAGGGCAGTTTTTCAAAGACGACAGAAAGGCGAGAATTGTTCTTTACTGATTTTTTCTTTTTGGATGTTTTCCTTTTTGGAGATGCAGACTGGGTAGAAGTGGTACGTTTGGCACCGGATGAACTCCTGCGCTGATTGAGTTCATTGGCAGCAGGTTTTGCTGCTTTTGAAACCGTCTTTTTTGCGTTGCTGACGGAAGAACGTGATGAATTACCTTTGTCAGAGGCAGTCGCGCGTGTTGATGACTGTGAAGTCTTACGAGTGATGACTTTTTCCTTATCCATAATTTCCCCCATTTTTACAAATCATAAAAAACCTCATCGAGATACAGTCCGTGAGGCGGTGCGGTAATGCCTGCGCGCGAGCGGTCGCAGGAAGCAATGATATCGGACAACTCTTCTGCTTTTATCTTTCCTTCAGCAACAGAAAGAAGCGTGCCGACCATAATGCGTACCATATTATACAGAAAGCCGTCTGCGCTGACAATGAAGCTGACAATATCGCCATCACGACATACACGTGCCTCTGAAACTGTGCGTACAGTATCCTCAACAGAAGAGCCGCTTGAGCAGAATGCGGCAAAATCATGAGTGCCGATATAAACCTTGCAGGCATCGTTGAGACTGTCTGCATCCAGTGGTCGTTTATATTGGAAAGCAAGACCTTCATAAAAGGGGTCGCGCAGAGGCGTGTTAAGTATCTTATAGACATATCGTTTGCCTTTAGCGTCATATCGGGCATGAAAATCGATAGGTACTTCTATACAGGAGAGCGCTGCAATGTCCTTAGGAAGATTTACATTCAGGGCTATCGGCAGACGATCACACGGGATAGAGCTCTCAGTCTTTACACTTACACAGAAGCGAGCGGCATGAACACCGGTATCGGTGCGTGAACAGCCTTTGATTTCAGGCTGACAACCAAGAACGGATTTAAGTGCTGATTGCAGCACCTCCTGAACGGTCACCGCATTTTCCTGTATCTGCCAGCCGTGGTAAGATGTGCCGAGATATCTTATTGTGAGCAGGAGATTCCTCATTTCTGCTGTCCTTTCAGAGCCTTTTTGCCGTCAGCGGAGAAGCAGGCAGCGCCTGCCAGACCAAGCACGGCCCATACAACAGGGGACTGTATGGGAAGCTGATATCCAAAGAAGGCGTGAATCATATAAGCAAATATAACCACAGCCATGACGCCGGCGGCAGGAGCGGCATCAGCACGGCGCACTGCGCGCATCAGAAGTCCTGTAAGGAAGGTCATAAAAAGTCCGAGACCAATGATACCGTTGCAGATAAGAACATCGAGATATTCGTTATGAGCTTTGTCGAGCACTTTGCCTTTGAACAACACACCGAGTTTTTCACTGAATATGGTTGCAAAACGATCAGGTCCGATACCAAAAAGGGGATTTTCGTCAATAAGCTGAACAGATTTCATCCATATTTTTCCTCGGGAATTACCGAAGCTTTCGTCGAAGTTGCCCAGCAGTATCTGACCAAACTCATAGAATGTGCCGGTCTTCTGAGTTCTCGCGGCAACTATTGCAAGAGCGCAGACTGCAACAACACCGAAAGCCATGGCACCCCATGCGCTGAAACGGATGATTTTGCCGTTGATTTTATCAAGCCTGTCAGCAAAAAGAGACATGATGATGCCGGCGGAAACAAGAATGACCGCACCGCAGAAAAGAGCCTTGCTCACAGTATCAACAGATATTTTCTGCAGGTGATGCTTTACAACGAATACATTTAGGCACCAGCCCAGAGCAGAGATGCCAAAAGCGATGCAGATTCTGCGAAGCCTTTCCATTGAATTGCAGGTTATAATAACAGCGAAGAATGCAGCGCCTACAATAGCGACTATGCCTGCATCGGTACGGGTGCAGCGCTCAGCGAATGCCATGACAAAGCAGCAGGGCAGGGTGAACAGACCGTGTTTATCCCAGTCGGGTTGAGCTTTTACAATATAGAGGAGCACAGCAGCAACAAAACAAATGACAATGATATAGCTGAGAAGATTGATATTTCCAATGGGGCCGAGAAAATTTGTGCCTGCACTTACACGGTCGTTTTTATCAGCGTACATCTCTACAAGCCAGCGGGGTTTGTCATAGCCGGTCTGATAAAAATCCTTGCCGAAATAATGGAAGATTGAAAGAACGGACAGCAGTATGCCGCTGTATATCAGAGACTGAACCTTCCATAGTTTGAAGATGATTCCTCTGGAAATAATAAAATAAACAAGTATATAAAGAGTCTGAACAAAAAAGCCGTTATTTCTCTTTTCAAGGCCAATAATACTTTCGATAGGACTGTCTGAGGATATGCAGGAAATGTACATGCAAATCCAGTAAAGGATGATTGCAATATCGGGAAGGGTGAGAGAACGGAGGAAAACAGTCAGTGCATTATCGGTTCTGACTATTGTCTGTTCCTCTCTGGGTGTTCCGAGAACACGGACAACACGGCATAATACGTAAAGAGGAGAAGAAACGCAAAGAGACAGAGAGCCGATAAGCAGCAGCCTACCGCCGGTAAACAGACCTATGAATGTTATCAAAGCGGATGCTGTCATAAGCCAGAGGAATACAGAGCGGAGAAGAGAGAAGATATTCAGAATATCCTGAGGCAGTCCTTTCCTTTCGGGCAGGGTGATGCTTCGGGATTTGTAGTTGCCTGTGCCGGACGGCTTGGTACTGACATAGAGAAGAATTGCACAAAGAGCTGCAAGGCAGCCGACAACAGCGATGCCTATAAACCATACTTTCTTGGTTTTGGTTATGTTGGCATATTTTTCAATACTCATTACAAATGGGAAAAATACAGTTATTGCAGCAAACAGTGCCATAGATACGCCGTTCATCATAGAACCGAGCGAATAATATTCTGTCTGGGTGTTTTTATTGCCTGCCATAATGTCCTCCGTGCAAAGTGGAATTACATCGTAAGATGCAACCATCATTATACACCATAAATATGTTTTTGTCTTTATCAAAAGCAAAAAAACTGAATAAATTTTATGTGAACCTGCCTGCAGCGCCAAAATAAAAAAGCTGCCCAAAAGTTTTGAACAGCCTGATATAAAATTATACGCTTTTATCATTTGTTTAAAAAATTGTAAAAAAATCTCCGAAAGAATGACAAAAGACATCACATTAAGCAGTTGATTATTACAGGAAAAAAAGATATAATATACAGAAGAAAGGTGTGCCTCAGCTTGTGTACTCCTCAATAAGGAGCAGAAGTTCCTTGTGACCTGAGACAGTGATTCCCTTCCGGAGAAGATCACGGGCATCCTGTGGAAGTGTGGCAGGGTCAATGCTGATAACTTTTACGGGCAAGTTGCTGTCGCCGCTGAATATTCCGATCTTATTGCCGTATGCCTTTACGGTGTAAGTGGTCTGTTCTTCGGATGATTCAACAGAACCGGAGGTCTGGGCGGTGTTTCCCGGATAAACGGGGAAGACAGCAGCGATGAATATCAGTACCGCTGAAAAAATCAGTGCAGCGCATGCTGAATAGAAAATTTTGCCGGTATTCAATATTTTGCATTCCTTTCTTGTAAATAAAGTGGTTTTATTTTATTTTTGCACCAATCATGAGGTTTATTCAGAAAAGATGAGTAAATAAGTATCCGAAGTTAAAGGAGGCGAACTGCATTGAACTTTTCGGAAAAAATGATGGCGTTTATTTCTGAATTCTGGGAAAAGACCAAGGAATTTGCGCGCAATTTTGCGAATATATGTGTTGATACATGGGAAAATCTCAAGGTCGACTTGAAAGTATTCGCAAACAATGTAAAAAGTTCTTCCGCAAAGAACAATGAAGAGCAGCATTATCCGCGCGTGTGGATAGAAAACGGCGGACCGAGAGATGTACGTGACGACACAGTAAGAACGGCGGGAGCAAAACAGCCTCGTCCGAAGATTCATATCGATGAAACTGTGAGATCACAGTATGTTCCGGGCGAAAGAAGGGAAACTGTCCGTTCCCAGACACGCAGCAAGTATGATGAGGATTATAAGAGAAGAAAAAAGAACGCACCTAAGTGGTGGCAGATAACAAGAAGAATTCTTAAGTTTGTCATGCAGGCAGTGGCGACCGTTCTTCTCATCTGCATAATGACAGGTTGTATAGTCGGCGCAACTGCAATGATCTATGTTCTTGCATTTCTTGACAAGGATATAGACTTTGACCTTTACAACCTCAAGATGAGCTACACTACATCCATCTACGCACAGAATGACGACGGAACTTATTACGTATTCCAGGAGCTTCACGGTTCTGAGAACAGAATATGGGTTGACTATGAGAATATTCCCGAAAATACAAGGGATGCTTTTGTAGCAATCGAAGACAAGCGTTACTGGACACACTCAGGTGTTGACTGGAAGAGAACCCTGTTTGCATTTGGTAATATGTTCCTCCATCTTTCCGATGATGCACAGGGCGGTTCTACCATAACCCAGCAGCTTATCAAGAACGTTACCAAGGAAAACGAAGTCAGTATCGAGCGAAAGCTCAAGGAGATATTCAAGGCACTTGAGCTTGAACGTCAGTATTCAAAGAAGACGATACTGGAATCCTATATGAACGTTATCGCACTGGGCAACGGCTGTAACGGTGTTCAGGCGGCGGCAAAGACTTATTTCGATAAGGATGCCTCAGAACTTACCCTGGCTGAATCCTGCTGCATAGCAGGTATAACAAAGAACCCGTCGAGATATAACCCTCTTTATAATCCCGACAGGAACAAGGAACGTGCCCAGTGGGTACTTCAGGAGATGCTCAACAATAACTTCATAACTCAGGCAGAGTATGACGAGGCAAAAATCCAGATCGATGAAATGGTCTATAACGAGGGTGCAAGATACAACCCCGAGACCAAGAGCTATAATAACTGGTATATCGACCAGATTATCTACGAGCTGAGAGAAGACCTGCAGACAAAGGCAGGTATGTCAGAGACCGAAGCAAAGCTCGCAGTTTACAACGGCGGTCTGCAGGTGTATTCCTGCATGGACGTAGATCTGCAGAATAAGGTCGATGAGCTGTTTGCAGATCCCAGCAATTTCAAGAAGTTCCCCAAGAAGACTCAGCCTCAGTGTGCTATCGTAGTCATGAACTACGAGGGCGAAGTAAAGGCACTCAGCGGCGGACGAGGTACAAAGGACAGAGACCTTGCACTCAACCGTGCAACTCAGTCCCAGCGTCAGCCCGGTTCTTCATTCAAGCCTGTTGCAGTATACGGCCCTGCCGTTGAAATGGGATATCTCGAATATTCTACCCCCGTAACCAACTCTCCGTCCCTCAAGGTCAACGGAAAGAACTGGCCGAAGAACTCCGGTTATTCAAGCTACACAGGCAAGAACATCCCCACATCGAGAGCGGTTGAGATATCTGCAAACTGCGTTGCTGTAAGAATCTCCACCTACATCGGCTATAACAAGGCATTTGACTTTATGACCGAGAGACTTGGTCTGAACCTTGTTTCCAGCAGAACAGTCGGCGGAACCGTATTCAGCGACAAGAATCCCTCCACCTGCCTCGGCGCTCTGACCGACGGTGTTACCGTTCTTGAAATGACCGCTGCATATGCAACCTTCGGCAACGGCGGAAAGCTTTATGAGCCCATGTTCTACAGCAAGGTTTACGATGCAGACGGTAACATTCTTATTGATAACACCAAGAATGTTCCCACACAGGCATTCTCCAAGGATTCTGCAACTATTATGAACTATCTGCTCAGAATGCCCGTCAACGGCTCTATCGGTACCGGACGACAGGCAAAGATCAGCGGTCATACCACATTCGGCAAAACCGGTACAACCTCTGACAACAAGGACAGATACTTTGCAGGCGGTACATCTCATTACGTTGCAGCATGCTGGTTTGGTTATGACATTCCTGCAAAGCTTGAGATTACCAGCCCGAACCATGCACTGTCAGCATGGAAACTGGTAATGAATGCAGCTCATAAGGGACTTGATGCAAAGAAATTCTCCGGCATGAGCGGAAATATCGTATCACGTAAGTATTGCCTGACTTCCGGCGGTATTGCAAGCGGAAGCTGTCCTTCCACAGCAACAGGATATTATCATAAGAAGTCAAAGATGCCCATATGTCCTGTACACGGAGGCGGCACAGCAAATGATGCTTATACAAGGTTCCTGTCGGATAAGACTGCATTTGATACAGAAAAGTCGGAGACTGAGACTACCAGCTCTACTACAGCATCTACAACCGCGTCAACGACTCCGCCTCCTGTAATAACAAGCACCACAACCACAACTACCACTACAACTACTACAACCACGACTACAACTACTACCACAACCACTACTACCACTACTACCACTACTA
>JAZSNZ010000304.1:0-4937 GCA_045536645.1 Acutalibacteraceae bacterium | reverse complement strand
CCGACGTGGAAATGGAACTGCCCAAGATCCTGGACGAAAACGGCGAGGAAGTCCAGCTGACAAGCGGCAACTTCGGCGTGTTCAGAATCAACCCCAATAAGGAAGTGCGCGACGCTGCATTCAACGCAATGTTCGGCACCTACAAGAAGTTCAACAACACCATCGCCGCAAACTACGCAGGCGAGATAAAGTCCACCGTTTTCGGTGCAAAGGTCAGAAACTTCGGTTCTGCCTGCGAGAGCGCAATATTCGGCAGCAACGTTCCCGTTTCTGTATACGACAGCCTTATAGAGGCAGTCCACAACGCACTGCCCACCATGAAGAAGTACATCGAGCTGAGAAAGAAAGTCCTCGGTCTTGAGAAGATCGATATGTACGATATGTACGTTCCCATGGTCGATGACGTTGAGATGAAGTTTACTTTCGAGGAAAGCCGCGAGATAATCAAGAATGCTCTGGCACCTCTTGGCGAAGAGTACGCAAAGCTTCTTGACGAAGCTTACGATAACAAGTGGATGGACGTTTACGAGAACAAGGGAAAGACCTCAGGTGCATTCTCCTGCGGCATCTACGGCGTACACCCCTATGTGCTTCTCAACTTCACCGAGACCTTTGACGATGTTTCAACCATCGCTCACGAGCTGGGCCACGCAATGCACAGCTACAAGTCCGCAAAGGCTCAGGAGTACATCAACTCGGACTACAAGATCATGGTCGCAGAGGTTGCTTCCACCGTCAACGAAGTGCTTCTGACAAAGTATATGCTCAACAAGGAGACCGACCCGAAGAAGAAGGCCTACCTGCTCAACCACTTCTTGGAGGGCTTCCGCACAACGGTATTCCGTCAGACCCTCTTTGCAGAGTTTGAGAAGAAGGCTCACGAAATGGCAGAGGCAGGCGTTCCGCTGACAGGCGAAGCTCTCAACAAGCTTTACAGAGAGCTTGAGTGCCTCTACTATGAGGGCGCAGAGGTTCCCGAAATGGTAGACTACGAGTGGAGCTACATTCCCCACTTCTACCGCTGCTTCTATGTCTATCAGTACGCAACAGGCTTCTCCTCCGCAGTTGCCATTGCCGACAATATCCTTACAACAGGCAATGCTGACAATTACCTCAAGTTCCTTTCCACCGGCGGCAGTGATTATCCGCTGGAGGAGCTTAAGATCGCAGGTGTCGATCTTACAAAGCCCGAGGCAGTGGGCAATGCAATGAAGGTATTTGCAGAGACCCTCGATGAGCTTGAAAAGCTTCTTGAGACACTCTGATTATGGACGATATCATAATAGATGAGCAATTTCGGCAGAAGGTGATTGAAAGCTTCTTTGTAAACGGACGGCTTATAAAGATCCCGTCAAAAAGAAAGAAGCGGCTCGTTATACTGGAAGAGCTTTTAAAAAGCTTCGAAGACGGCAGGGAGTATACCGAAAAGGAAGTGAACCTGATTATCGGTCAGGTGCATGAGGATTTCTGTACCCTGCGGCGAGAAATGGTTGACGAGCGGTATCTCAGGCGAGACCGCGGAATATATAAAAAGATATAAAGCCAAAGCGGCAGAGGCAATACTCTGCCGCTTTTTGCTTTCTTGACAAATGAAGAAACAGTCCGCTATAATAAATATTAAGTATATTGAAAAGGGGTATTAACTATGAGATGCAAAAATTGCAATGAGCTGTACAGGGACGATCTGGCGGCCTGTCCTTACTGCACGAAGGAAAGCCCTTACGGGAGCATAGTTGTTTCTGATAAGGTTAAATTCTGGATTCAGGCGCTTACAGGGTCACCGATACTTGTTGATTACTACGGTACGGGACGTACAGCCCTGCTCAGATTGATAAGAAGCATAAAAGTCCTGTTTATTGTATTCAGACTGTTCTCTTCAGCAGCGCTGCCATGTATTGCCATAATGTATAAAATAATCAAAAACTCCACCGATGTCAATGAAGGCACACTTAAGGTAACGGGTGCTGTTTTCGGCGTTCTTACCTTTGTACTTATTGGCATATGCATTGCAGACTTTTTCCTTAACAGGCAAACGGCAATGGCGGTAGAAAACATGACATGGGGAAGGCATAATTCAGCGTGCCTGAAAATACCCGTTATCATCTGGGGAGTTGTGTCAGCACTGCTTCTTGCCTGTACTCTGCTTGTAAGCAGGAACTTTTCGGGCGTGGCTGTCTTTGCTGTGGCGATGCTTCTGCTCCAGACTGTGATAATGAATCTGGGAAACAATGCAAGGAAAAACATCGAGGCCTACCAAAAATATACGGCAGATACAAAAGAATAAAAAAATAATCACTCCCGAGGGAGTGATTATTTTTTTCTATTCACTGTCCTTATTTCTCTCTTTCAGAGCCTTGTTCATGTCGTCTGCTTCTTTTTTCATGATGATATAGCTTATAACAAAAACCAGCACATAGACGATCGCCACCGATATGACCATCTCGACAACCCCTTCGAGGCAGAAGTCATACCACCCGAACCACACGCTGAAGAACACCATAATAACACACAATATAATAAAATGAACAATGGTGCCGAGGATAAGGTGTCTGCCGAGCTTTTCGGCCAGCGCAAAGAATGCGGAGGTTGCAAGGGCAGTGGCAAAGCCTGCAAGGAGAATCTGAAGCATGAGGTACTTTGACACATCGGGATTATCCACAGACAGAAAATTGATATTTACCACAAAAACAATGGCAGTGGTTATCGTGCCGAAAAAGCTGAGAAAGGATTTTAAAAATTTCATAGTGCGACCTCCTAAATACCGAGCTTTTTCTTGAGCTCAGGGACATACTGACGGGAGATAACGACCCTCTCGCCGTTTTTCAGCAGAGCCTCAAGCTTACCGTTGAACATAGGAATAATCTTCGTGATTTTACCCACATTTACTATCATGGCCTTTGAGATGCGCACGAAATCCGTATGCTCAAAGATGCTTTCAAGCTCATAGAGCTTCTGCTTTATCTCATAAACGCTCTTTTCACAGCATGCGCAGACCTTATTGTCCACCGATTCGAAATAGAAAACATCTCTTGTGTCGAGCCTTACTATGCCGTCCTCGGTAAAAGCGGTCAGACGGCTGCGCCCTGCTTTCAGTGCATAGATAAGCTCCATAAGCTCGCTGTCTATTGAATTGCTGCGTATTACAATCTCTTCCTCCTGCCCGTCGGGCAGGGCTTCTATGGTGATTTTCAAGATTTATCCCTCCGATTTATCTGTCGGATTTTCCTTTTCTGCCTGTAACGAGAGCGCCTGCTGCCATGATAAGCACTCCGCAGGCAAAAAGAACAAATGCGGCGGTCAGGTCAGAAATATCATGACCGAGGAATTCAAGGTCGGTGCCGAGGGCAAGGCGGTATTCTTTTACTATTTCCGCAGGAGCGCCGTCGAAGACAACAGACTCGGCGTCAGCGGTCATAATGCTTCTGAAAAGCTTTGCGCCGTACATGACAGGCGTGCATTTAAGAAGCGTTGCAATACCCTCGGAGAAATTGCCGATGGGCAGGTAAATGCCGCCGAGGAAACCGACAAGAGTGCCGATAACGGTGCCGAGACCGCCCCATGCGCCCTCAGTCTTTGCAAGCATTGCAATAAGATACATAAGAGCGGAGTAGGTAAAGGAGTTAAGGGCAATAGCACCCAGCAACTCTGCATGAGCCATAAGTGAATAAGGTTCGCCACCCTGCATTATACAATAAATCTCAGAAATTGCCAAGGTCAGTATGCAGATAATTACAGAGCATATCCATGCGGAAAGCACATAAGAGAGGGAAATAACAAAACGGCTGATGGGAGCGGTGTAGATGGAATTAAGTCTTCCCTCGGAGCGGTCCTTTATCATGATGGAATAAACGGCCATTGTAACGGTAACGGCATTTATTCCCACAATTCCAGCCGCTATCCACTGGAGAATAAGAACGGTGGCATCGGTCTTGACTGTATCAGGGTTTCTGCCGGGGAGAAAACTTACCGTATTGACAGTTTCATCAACATACATATCGCCGAGGAAGAACAGCATGAGTGCGATGATTATGACCATTGAAAGGAGAGAGAAGAACACAGCACCCTTGTCTCTTAAATAAACTCTGATATTTCTCTTTGTAAGTTCAAGCAGTTTCATTTTGTTATTCTCCCTTCAGTTCCTTGCCGCAGGCGTTGAGGAATACGTCGTCCATAGTGCCGCCGATTACCTCAAAGCCCGTTATGCTGTCGCGCAGTGCGTTTACAGGTTCAAGTGCGTCCATTGTTTTCCTGACAGTAAAGCTGAGACCGTATTCCCTGCTTTCGGGGGTGATGCCGTAAGCGGAAAGAGTATCCCTGACTGCAGGGACCTTATCATTTTCGCAGTAGAGCTTTACTGTGTCGCGGGCGTACTTTTCTTTCAGCTCAAAGGGTGAACCCTCAGCGCATATCCGTCCGCTTTCGATGATTATGATCTTGTTTGCAGCCGCCGCTTCCTCCATGTAGTGAGTTGTGAGGAATACCGTCATGCCTGATTCTCTGCGCAGGCTTTCGACCGCTCCCCATACCTCTTTCCTTGTTGCAGGGTCAAGACCTGTGGTGGGCTCGTCGAGAAACAGAAGCTCGGGAGTGTGCATAAGAGCGGCCGCTATCTCGCAGCGCCTTTTCTGACCGCCTGAGAGGGTGCTGTATTTCTTTTTGAGAATGTCACCCATGGAAAGCATTTCACAAAGCTCGGAAAGCCTTTTCCTTG
Source organism: Acutalibacteraceae bacterium (assembly GCA_045536645.1). Lineage (GTDB taxonomy): Bacteria > Bacillota > Clostridia > Oscillospirales > Acutalibacteraceae > JAISGQ01. The sequence continues at coordinate 226 of JAZSNZ010000304.1, read as the reverse complement.
CCTGTTCCTTTGTCGCGCCGTGGAGAATGCCGCGGCACATAAGGTTTTCCTTTACGGTCAGAATTCCGTCCAGGCAATTCTGCTGGTAGACAATGCCTATCTTGCGGCGTATCGCCTCGTCGTTCTTTCCGAGAGTCTCACCGCATACCTCAGCACTGCCGCCGTCGGGCTTAAGAAGAGTGGAGAGCATATTTATCGTAGTGGTCTTTCCTGCGCCGTTTACGCC
>JAZSNZ010000016.1:0-5166 GCA_045536645.1 Acutalibacteraceae bacterium | reverse complement strand
ACAGAACGACATGGCTACGATCCGACTTGGAGTATGCAAGCGCGGTTATTTGTGACGGCGTCATAAAAGCAGAGCTTTTTACTGACGGCGAGCTTGCAGTGGCCGAAGAGCCTCTCGGGACTGAGGGCACCACCGAGCTGAGATACGCACAGGTGCTGTACAGGATTCTTACGGAAAAAACAGGATTTACTCCGCCTTGGGGTATGCTGACAGGTGTTCGTCCAATAAAGCTTCTCAGGTCTTTCTGCGAAAAGGCAGGGAAAGAGGCGGCAATCGATAAGCTTCGTCGGGAATATTTTGTCAGCGAGGAAAAGCTTAAGCTTGCACAGCGTACCTATGAGATTGAAACTCCCCTGCTCAATACCTGCACTGACGATTCCTTCAGCCTGTATATTTCCATTCCGTTTTGTCCCACAAGATGTGCATACTGTTCCTTTGTATCGCAGACTGTCGCTCAGGCGAAGCATCTGCTGCCTGATTACGTGGAAATGCTTATAAAGGAAATTGGCATTACAGCGAAAATTGCCCGTGAACTGGGGCTTAAGCTGGATACGGTGTATATGGGAGGCGGTACTCCGACTACTCTCAGTGCCGAGCAGCTGTCTCTCGTTCTGGGTGCTGTTGGTGATAATTTTGACCTTGGCGGTGTCAGAGAATTTACCGTCGAGGCAGGAAGACCCGACACAATAACCACAGAAAAGCTTCGTGCAATAAAAGAGGCAGGAGTTGGCAGAATAAGCATAAATCCCCAGACCATGAACGACGAGATACTTCGCAATATCGGCAGACGGCACACTGTAGCTCAGACTGTGGAAGCTTTCCGAATGGCACGTGAGTTGGGCTTTGATGATATAAACATGGATCTCATAGCTGGACTTTACGGAGATACGGTGGACGGTTTTTCAAAGACCTGCGATGATGTCATTGCCCTTGATCCCGAGGGAATAACAGTTCACACACTTTCCATGAAGAGGGCATCAAACATCGTTATAGACGGTCAGGCAAACTACAGTGCAAACAACAATGAATGTGCCGAAATGCTGAGAAATGCTGATATCAGGCTGACTTCGGCAGGATATAAACCTTATTACCTTTACAGACAGACGAGGATGCTTGGCAACCTTGAAAACGTCGGCTGGTCAAAAAAAGGCAATGAAGGACTGTACAACATATATATAATGGATGAAACACATACAATCCTCGGTGTGGGCGCAGGCGCTGTGACAAAGCTGTGCCGACCTGATTCGGCGTACATTGAGAGGGTATTCAACTACAAATTTCCCTATGAGTACATATCGAGATTTGATATGCTTATGGACAGAAAGAAAGGAGTTGTTGAATTTTATGAAAAATTACGTTGATTATTATCTTCATTTTACAGAGACTCTGTCGGATATAAATAAAGCGGCGGTAAACGAGCCAGAGGAAATGATATTTCAGATGGAAAGGCTCTATGCACAGACCATCAATTTTATCGCTGAATTTATAATAAACAGCGAAAAGGGAAACAAGCTGCTGATGCTTGCAGGCCCCTCGGGCTCAGGCAAGACAACGACTGCTGCCATGCTTTGCAAAAGCATCGAAAAGCACGGAGTCAATGCAATAAGGGTATCCCTTGACGATTTTTATTTCGGAGATGGTAAGGCACCGACAGATGAAAACGGTGAGCCTGATTATGAGTGTGTGGAGGCTCTTGATATTCCGCTTATGCGTAAATGCCTTGCTGATATCGTAGAAAACAGGCCCGTTGTGCTGCCGAGATTCAACTTCCACACCAAAATGCGCGATAAAGAGGGAACAGAGCTTAACCTCACAGGCGACAATGTCATTGTTGTAGAGGGAATACATGCTCTCAACCCCGTTGTGTGCAATGATCTGCCCGACAATAAGCTGCTGAAGGTCTACTGCAGCGTAAAACAGGGCATACGCTCCTGCAGCAAGCGCAATGCAATAGGCCCCTATGAGCTCAGGCTCATCAGAAGAATGGTGCGTGACAGCCGATTCAGAAGCACCACAGCAGATGAAACAATGAATATGTGGCCATCAGTGCGACGAGGCGAAGAGAAATACCTGCGTCCTCATAAGGGCGGCGCAAACGTAACCATAAACTCGGTGCACGTGTATGAGCCATGCGTAACGGCACCGCTTGCCCTGCCGCTGCTTGAGCAGATACCCGAGGACAGCGTAAACGCAGAGCTTGCCGCAAAGCTGATTAAAAAGCTCAGGCGATTCAAGCCTATCGATCATTCACTTGTACCTGAGGATTCGCTTTTAAGGGAGTTTATAGGCGGCAGTATATATTAATTGTAAATTATTATGCAAAAACTGCATAAACAGCCAAAATGTGTTGTTTTGCCCGTTTGCAGATGTTATAATAACAGACACCCGAAGGAGTGAATGCAATGGATATTTTTGATAATATTGTCAACGGTACTCTGAATGCAGCGAATACTGTTTCAAAGACAACCAGAAATATAGTTGAAATTTCAAGACTGAGGCTGAATGCCGCAGAGCTCAACGGTGAGATACTGAAGAAGTATGAGGCACTGGGACGTCTTGTCTATGAATCCCATATGGATTCCACCGATGTAAGCGATATGGTAAGCGAATGCGTGGAAAATATCAACGAAGCCTACAGGCGTCTTGACGAAGTCAACGAGAAGATAGCAACCACCATGAAGCGCCGCCGTTGCACAAGCTGCAGTGCAGTCAATTCAAATGATGCTTTATACTGCAATCGCTGCGGAAAACGCATGGACAATAAAAAGAGAATAAAATAATTCTGGGGGACTTTGGAAAGTCCCCCAGCTTACGTGATGGAATATATTTGTTTTTTCACAGGTATATATTGTTTATCAAGAAGATAACAGGGAGTGCATTTGACAGTGTCTACTAAAAACAGAAAAAACATGCAGCGCCGTGCGGTGGCATCAGCCGTAGCACAGCAGCGCAGGGCATCGGGAGAGGACAACAGAGGTCAGTCCCTTGTAAAGGGTGCGATAATCCTGACCATGGCAACCATTATCGTTAAGATAATCGGCGGCATTTTCAAAATTCCTCTTGCAAACATAATCGGTGAGGACGGAATGGGCTATTTCAACAACGCCTATTCTCTCTATGTTCCTATATATACCCTTGCCGCATCGGGATTTGCATCGGCTCTTTCAAGGCAGATAGCCGAAAATATAGCTCTTCGCAGATACCGCAACGTAAAGAAGATACATCAGGTTGCAAGGCGTATGTTCCTTGTAACGGGAATCGTCGGAACACTTATAATGTTCCTCGGCTCCTTCATTTTCGTAAAATTTGTTAATCCCCGTTCAATCTATGCAATAATTGCCATGTGTCCCTCTGTGCTTTTCTGCTGCATACAGGCATCCTACAGAGGTTATTACGAGGGTACAAGAAATATGTACCCCACTGCTATATCTCAGGTCATAGAGGCTCTCGGAAAGCTCTTCCTGGGACTCGGCTTTGCTCTGGCAGTGATGGCTATCGGAAATTCCCAGATAGAATCTGCAAAGGACGCACTTGGACTGCAGAATCTCAGCAGCTCGGATATTGGCGAAATCTCCTTCAGGGTCCTCGGTCAGACAGTGGCAAGCGAGGGAGAAGCAAAGCTGGTATGCTATATGTATGCTGCTGCAGGTGCTATCCTCGGCATAACCATAGGTTCTATGATAGCCTGCATCTACTTTGCGATAAGGCACAAGGTAAAGGCTGACGTTATTACCGATAAGGAAATAAGAATGTCTCCCAAGGCAGACAAGTCAAAGGATATCCTCAAGGCATTTGTTCAGATCGGTCTGCCTATAGCAATGGGTACACTGGTGCTGAACATCACCCAGCTTATCGACTCCCTTACCATCAACAACAGACTTGCATCTCTCGACCTTGGGAAGCTCAACGAGTATTACAGGGCACTGTGCGGAACCGTAACCGATTCTGTAACAGGGGAAACAAAGAACCTTTTTGAATACACAGGCATGCTTTCCGAGATACCGAATGCTCTGTGGGGCAGCTACGGCTGTGCTTTAAGCTTCTATAACCTTGTTCCTTATATAACTCAGGCATTGGGTATAAGCGCACTTCCCACCATTGCAGGTGCATGGGCAACAAGAAATCTCGAGAGCGTAAAGAACGGAATAAACTCCGTTATAAGAATAGTAATTCTCATCGGCATACCCTCAGGACTTGGTATTTTTGCCCTTGCAGGCCCCATTCTTGAGCTGCTTTATCCCGGCAGAGCTGCTGCTGTCATCGCAGAACCAATGCTTATGACACTGGGCATCATGGTAATCTTCGGAACACTTGTAACTCCCATGAACAGCATGCTGCAGGCTGTAGGCAAGCAGAATGTGCCGGTCAAGCTGATGCTCATCGGCTGTACCATCAAGATCGTGCTCAACTACACTCTGGTAGGAATTCAGGATATAAACATAAAGGGTGCTCCCGTCGGTTCACTCTGCTGCTATGCTTTTATCGTCGCAGCAAGCCTCTGGATTCTCTGCAAGAGAACGACCATGCGATTTAATGTAATGAGTACTTTTGTGAAACCTTTGATTGCGGGAATTATCTGTGCTCTGGGTGCAAAGGGTGCTCATATGCTGCTTGACAGCATTATAGGCGGAAGGATCGCAACCATCCTTGCAATCGGTGTTGCAGTCGTAATTTACGCAATTTCTATCATTTTGCTCCGCGTTTTAACAAAAGAAGATGTTTTAATGCTTCCAAAAGGCGAAAAAATCGCGAAAATACTTGAAAAACGCAATTGGATAGGTTAAAATTATTAAGGTTAATGTTCTGGGTTTCTATTTGAGCTTTTTAACCCGAATTGAGGCGTATTATGAATTTTGAATTTAAGGAAAAATATTCCGCAGAAGATTTAAGAGAAATAATGAGACTGCTTCGCTCGGAAGAAGGTTGTCCCTGGGACAGAGAGCAGGATCACTCCTCGATTCGCAATGATCTGCTTGAGGAAGCTTACGAGACTGTGGACGCAATAGATTCCGGTGATAAGGAAAATCTTTGCGAGGAGCTGGGCGACCTGCTTCTTCAGGTAGTGTTCCACGCCCGTATATCAGAGGAAGAGGGCGACTTCGATTTTGACGATGTAGCGGACGGGATATGCAAAAAGCTTATCGTTCGCCATCCCCACGTTTTCGG
>JAZSNZ010000119.1:0-3442 GCA_045536645.1 Acutalibacteraceae bacterium | reverse complement strand
TTGTTCTCGCTCTGATAGAGGGCAACTCTGTTGTCGGGAAGCTGATCCACCATTTCGATGCGTGCTCCGGAGTTTACCGAGAGAGCACGGAGCAGGTCGCGCATATCAGGAGCAGGAGCAGCGGGCGGCTTCTCTGCGCTGGTCTGAGAAATGTCAAACACCTTGGCGACATTGGTGTAGCGTCCCTCGGTGCCGTCCTCACGGGTGAAAGTATCGCCGTAATCGAACATGGCGATTGCCTTTTCTCCCGCAAGAATGCTTGCGTCCCTCTGCTTCCAATCGTCGAAACTTGCAAGCTGGGTGGCATCGGGACACTGTGCAGCAACAAGGAGGGCGTTACTTGCACCCATACGGAGGAAACGACTCTGGACATCGAGATACTGCGTGAAGGCTTCGGGACGGATGCTTACCTCACCGGCGCTCTCATCGAGCTTTACAAAGAGGCTGTCACGCTCTGCCTGCTTCTTCTGCATCCACTCTTCCTTGTTAAAATCATCGTTTGCCATAGGCTGTGCATCAGCGGTATTGGCGGCTGCAAAAATGTTGTCAAAATTTTCCATAGTAAATTATCTGCCTTTCTTATTTTTCTTTTTGTTCTGAGGATTTTTGTGCTGCGGCGAGGTCTGGCGGTCGTCTCTTGCAGGCTTTGGAGTATCGTGGCGCTCTGCCTTGATTTCCTCAAGCTGCTTTCTTACTGAGGGCTTGGAACGAGTGTCCTCAAACTCCGTACCTTCCCTTTTGTACTTGCTGCTGTTCCCGGAGGAAGTCGCGGACTGATTCGAGCTTGCTTCCCTCGCCTGGGTAGGGTTTACAGTTGGATTGCCGCGCTGGGCGAAAAAGTTGGTCTTATTCTCGGTGTGCGGCTTTTCGGCATTAGGAGCTGCCTGCGCCTGCTGCAGGACAGCCTCTGCACTCGGTTCGGGAGTGTCACGGAGCTGTGCGGCCTTTTCCTCGGCTGCACGGAGAACTTCGTGCCGTACCTCTGCGGTGTCAACAGCGGCAATGGAGAAGCGGTCGAAAATACGGTTGATCTTACTGGCATCTTCTGCTTTGACTATAATATCAACTATACCGTCCTCGCTGCGCTTCATGCCCTTGAGGGCAGCATAGAGCACGCCATATTTCTTTGCCTCCTGAGCAAAGCGTTTAAGATCGCCCTCGTTCAGAGAGAATACCTTGAGTTCCTTTCCGCTGCGGAGAAGTCCCGCAAGACGGGTTTTACCCTTGGTGCGCGTACTGCCCTTGAGTGCCGCATACAGAAAAGCGGCAAGCTCTTTGGCTCCCTTGCCGGCGATTTTTACGGCAAACTCTGCTCCTTCGATAGAAATTCTGACCACCTGTTCGGCGGCATCGCTTGATGCGTTCATTTTGTTTCACCTCCGTTCTGTATTGGATTGCTGTAAAATAAATGTCATACCACCTCCTGCCTGTATAGCGATGCGAGATTACCTATAACCTCGGTATTGCGACGATTTGCGCTGCTTATCTCGTTCTGCCTGCTCGATCACCTGAACGGTCTTGAGCTTTTCACGCATGATCTGAGACCGCTCCTCAACGGCATCGCACAGTTTTAACTCCTTACGAAGCTCACGCATCTGTACGGTAACAGCGGTCAGTTCAGATTTTGCCTGCATGATCTGCTCAACAGGAATGTTGCGGCGGATTTTTCTTCGAAGCTCAAGCCGTGCCGCATCCAGAACAGTCATCTGTTTCTCAACAGATTCACGATGCTCCTCAAGCTGTTCTGCTGTGTCGATCTTATACTTGCGAAGAAAGCGGCTTTGCTCCATGATTGCATCCAATTTAACAAGATCCTCCCTCAACAAAGGAGAGGCACGCCTGCCTTGCTCCTTGTGCTGCGGAAGGATCTTCATTTTATACATATAGTGGAAATACAAGGCACGGAAGCCGGAGAGCCGGGGATGCTTCTTGAATGTACCGCGAAACCGATATGTTCCAATCGAAGAATAATACTCACGGTATGGAGCTGCTCGGTGGCGGTTAGCCATTATTCTGCGCAGGATCGCCGCTTCGGTGTAATCCTCACCGATGGTATCCAACCGTCTGAATCGCTCTCTGCCTTTTGCTCGGACAGCAAGGTGCTTACCATACTTTATCTCATAGCCAAGAGCCTCCATAGCAATGAAGAAGTGCGGCATAACGAGAGACTGAGAAATAGCGAGGTCAACATCAGCCTTAACCAGATTGGTATATGTGGGCTTTCCTTGCTTTTCTGCCATATGCTCAGTATATGCTTTGCCTCTCCCATACTTTGAATTTGTAACAGATAGTCCATACTCACGACACAAACGGTCACTTGCGTTTCTCATATCCCAGTAAGTAGCAGTGCAAGCATGGTATCTGCTACCATCTATATGAGAGGTTGAGCACAGCAGAAAATGGTTGTGATAATGAGCCTTATTCAAGTGAGTGGCAATAAGAACCATGAATTTATCTCCCCATAGTTCTTCCGCTAACTTAACACCTATTTCATGAGCCGTTTTTGCGCTGACTTCGCCCGGAAGGAAAGACTGAATAGCATGGTGGGCAAGTACAGGAGAAAGACTATCAGCAGATTTTATTGTTGCAGCCATAGTCTCATATGCCGTTTTAGGTGAACAGTTCACGCCGGAAACAAAGCAACTTTGTTCAGTTTTGGATTCATCCGTCACATAATCAAGCTCTGCCATCAGCGAATTCATTTCAGGCAAATGTGTCTTTTCGTGGTTTGCTACATAAGATACAAGGTATTTTAGGTGGCTATGGATAGGAATCATTTTTGTGATTGCCATTATACTTAAGAAGCTTTCTTTGGCAAATACAAAGTCTGCAAACTATCGCAAGCAGTTACAAGCCTTGATGCAATGCTCATAAGAAACTCATGGATCTCAGTACTTGATTCACAATTCGAGTTACAGTAATTCTGAGTTTCCACCGACAGTTTGCGCAAATATTTTACTATTCGGTAATACTCTTCTGGCGGTGAAGCTTGTGGCTCATATCCTCGCAGTAAAGTTCGTATATATCCCTCACGAGACAAATGCGTTCGTTGAACATTGCGAGTTAGTTTTTGCATTTCATCCTTTGAAAGTCGTACCTTTATCTCAATATCCCTTCTCATCGATAATCCCTCTTTCTGTCAGAACGATGCTTATCGAATTTTTGTAACTCTCTCGCTGCTGCAATAATTATTTCTGTAGATAAATTAAGTTCCAGTTCACGAAAGCGAGCCGGTCCTTGCCTGCCGTTCGGTGGTAGTTTGTAGGTTGGTTGTTTACTTGCCCATGCGCGAATATCATTCGGCAACACATCAAGCTTGCTCATCCTTCGGATAGTATGTGAAAAGACAAGTCGCACCCGATATTCACCAAACTCTTGAATAGTGTCATGAATCAGTTCGGATATTCTTCCGTCTGAATATGCCATTTCCAGAGAGTTATCA
>JAZSNZ010000377.1:0-24915 GCA_045536645.1 Acutalibacteraceae bacterium | reverse complement strand
GTTTGAGGGCGAAGCCATCAACTAATCATACTATCAGACAGCCCCCTTTTCAGGGGGCTGTATTAATCAGAAATCACAGGTGAAAACTATGGACGCAAAGCTCAGAGCTTCGGAAAATATAACCTCAGACGGCATAAACTGCACGTGGCAGTTCACTGTTGACACTCGCATGATGGATTTAAATCGTGTGCTGCGTCCTGATTTTCTTTTAGGGCTCAATCAGCAGGCTGGTGAATATCTTTTCATTGCCAACGGACTTAATAACCGTGACCTGCAGGAGCAGGGCATTGCCTGCGTATACACACGCATCGCAGTTACCTACGAGCGCCCTGTCACGCTCGGGGAGGAACTTAATCTCCGCACTGCTCTTTCCTGCCGCAGAGCATACGTCATGAAGCGTGACCTGCACGTTTACGACAGCGCAGGAGAGCGAGCTGCAAGTGTTTTCACCGAGGCAGTTGCCATGGACACCGCCACACGCTCGGTTTTAAAGGGCGAGCGATGCAGTATTTTTGACTGCATTGAGTGCTGTGAGTGTTCGCTGTCTCCGAAGATAAGCCGCGTCAAGCTTATTGATGGACTGCAGGTTGTGGGAACATATCCCGTACTCTACGGCGATATTGACTACAACCGCCACATGAACAACACAAAATATATAAACCTTCTGCTGGACTTTGTACCGGGGGGCATGGACGGCAAGTGGCTCAGAAGTGCTGAGATGGAGTATCATTCCGAGTGCAGAGCGGGCGAAGTACTGAAAGTGCTTATGGCAGAGGACTGCGATGGAGCTTTTGTCTATTCCATTCACGGCACTTCACGTGACGGCGCGGAAGAGGAAAAATTCCGCGCAAGGGTCGTGCTGGGGGAGTTGTAACGGTTTGCACCGAGGTAATTTAGTAAGGCTGTAGGGGAGGATATTATCCTCCCGAAAAAAACAGGAAACGGGAGGCTGATAGCCTCCCCTACAATGTTGACGGTCAGAAACAGCAGGAAGGTGCGGATATGGAACTGTCAAAACGGAAGCCAAACCGTCTGAAGAATTTTGATTACAGCAGTGCAGGTGCGTATTTTGTAACGGTCTGCACAAAGGACAGGCGATGTATTTTAGGCAAGGTCGTAGGGGAGGATATTATCCTCCCGAAATACAGTGTAGAGCTTTCTTCGTATGGAACAGTTGTAAAAAATGCCATAGAAAATATTTCTGTACATTATAATGGCATTACTGTTGATAAATATATAATAATGCCGAATCACGTGCATATAATTCTGATGTTTGAGAATGACGGGAGGCTGATAGCCTCCCCTACGCTGTCAACAGTGATAGGTCAGATGAAACATTATGCTTCTAAGGAAGCAGGTGTTTCTTTGTGGCAGCGCTCCTTCCACGACCATGTCATTCGCAACGAAGAAGATTATCAGAAAATATGGGATTACATAGAGCATAACGCCTGCAAATGGCAGGAAGACTGCTTTTATGTACCCAATTGATAAGGAAACGGGAGACCAAAGGTCTCCCCTACGAATAAAACAAACAAGCCGCACTCTACCGTGCGGCTTGTTTTACTTTGCAATTGAGTATATCCTTGGCTCCCCGAACATGGGGAGCTGTCGTCAAGTTCGCCATTGGCGAACTTAAGCGACTGAGGGGTAGTTAAAAATCGCATAATCATGTAATTTTCTCTCCCCCTGTCTCCAAGTTCGCCAATGGCGAACTTGGAGACATCCCCCTCGTCAGAGGGGGACAAGGATAAAACCTCACCTCGTCAGAGGGAGGCTTTAAGAGGTTCTTTGATAGTCTAAAGAAAAGCCGCCCAAAGAGCGGCTTTTCCAAGTTATCTCATCATAAGCTTCTGCTTTCTTAACGCAATAACAACCGCAGGTATCAGCACCAGCTGAACGGCGATGCCGGGTATTGCCTGCAGGAAGCCATTTACAAAGAAGTAGCCAAGGGTAAAATCGAAGGGTACGGTGAATATCTTTGTAATCACCAGCGCCCATGTAAGCCCCCATGCTATTCTGCCGAGAAGCATGGAGATAATGAGGGAAACATATATGTAGGGAATCTTCTTCGGCAGGAGCTTATAGAAAATTCCGCAGGAAAGACCGTAGACAGCAAGCTCCACTGCCATACCCCAGCAGGCAGGTGCCTGCGGCATACCTATCATCAGATGCCTCAGCAGCGGTGCAATAAGACCCACTGCCGCACCCCAGGGACCGCCGCAGATAAAGCCGCAGAGCATTACGGGAATGTGCATTGGACAGAGCATATTGCCTATTTCCGGTATCTGTCCTGTTATAAAGGGAAGAATCAGTGCCAGTGCCAGAAAAAACGCTGAGAGGACAAGCCTTGTTACGTTCAGCTTTGCCTTGATGGGTGTCTTTGCTTCACTCATAAAAATAATCCTTTCCGTGTAAAGAGACGCAAAAAGGCATTACAATCTCCGTGGGAGATTATAACGCCTTCATAGCATCTTTTCAGAATAGTATAAAAGGGGCTTAAAATTGCGGCGGCTTCTTACCGCCTGCCCGAAAATTCTACCATATTGAGGAAATGCTGTCAATATGTTCCGACAGCTTATTCAGTGCATCGGCAACAAGGTCGGATATTGACATATCATAAGTACCTGCAATGACGGTGGAGCATTTTGCAACGGGAATGAGTATTCTCAGTGCCTCGGAGCGTCCCACTGCTGCGGCCATTTTCTCCGAAACCTCGCCCATGAGAGCATCGGTGATAACAATACCCACAGGTCCGATTATCACATCTGCACGCCTTGCGTTGACAACCACAGCATTTTCTCCTGTTGCCACGTTTTTAGCACCGCCCTTGCTCATTGACATGGTGGCCATACTGTTTGTGCCTACAGCGAAAAGCTCAGATTCGGGAAAACGTTCGCATATTCCCTCGCAGAGCTGACGCCCTATTCGTCCGCCCTGACCGTCTATTACAAGTATCTTCATATTGATTCTCCTTTTTTACGCTGCGATGTCCTTTTTGCACCAGATGCCGTGGGCGGCGATCGTGCAAACGACTAAAACTGCGATGCCGATGCCCATTCTGACCATATCGATGCTGCCTTCGGTGAAAATTGCGGCGGCGTCCGAATAGGTAAAGGGAGTTATATATGTAAGGAACTCAAGCTCCTCGAGAGCGGCGGCGATAAGGCTTACAAAGTACATCACCAAAGCTACGCCGAGACCGATAGGTCCTGCGCTGCGCTTCATGAGAGCGGAAAGCAGCAGGCTCATGCAGCCTATCTCAAGATGCATTACATACTGTGCAAGATAGAAAAGCAGGAAGGTCTTTACATTGAGCGGCTCGCCGATTATGGGGAAGGAAAGTCCCGTAAACAGAGCGCAGACTGCGTTCATGATAAGCAGCAGTGTTGCCATGGAAAGCAGCTTACCGAAGAAGATCCTGCTTCTTGAGATGGGGTGAGTCAGCAGCCATTCGGCAGTGCGGTCGCCCTCTTCCCTGCCGAGAGCTGCGCCGCCGAGAAATGCAGCCAGAATGGAGCCGCAGAAGGCAACCATCAGACCGCCTTCAGTGGCGAAGTAATCCTGAGCGGAGCCGTAGTCCAGCTGATCCATGCCGAACATCTCGGAAAAAGCGCCCATATCGGACATCATGGTGCTCATGTCGCCAAGCATATCCTTGAACAGCGGATAAACCGCCATGACGAAAAGGAGAAGGGCTGTGCATATCAGAGTAAATATAAGGGTGGTGGTTCTGCCGCGGCGCAGTTCAAACTTATATACTGTTCTCATCTGTTATTATCCTCCCTTTCGTAGTAGTGCATGAATATCTCCTCAAGCTCAGGCTCGGAGACGGTAAAGTCGGAAACAGGCATCTTGCCTATCTCCGCAGCCAGCAGTGCGGCCTCGCCGCTGTAGAGGAAGCTGACGCCGTCCTCTGTCTGCTGTACGTCCTTTATGCCTGTGATCTCAGGTGCAGCGGATACAGAGCGGAGGAAGACCTTCTTTGTGCTGCCGCTTGTCAGCTCAGAGACCTTGCTCTGACGGATTATCTCGCCCTCGCGAACGATTGCGGCATTTACGCAGTGGTTCTGAATCTCGGGGAGAATATGGGTTGAGAGGAACACCGTTGCGCCCTCTGCCCTTCTTGCGCTGACCTCATCGAAGAAGCGCTTTTGCATAAGGGGGTCAAGTCCGCTGGTGGGTTCGTCGAAGATGTACAGCTCAGGCCTGTGCTGAAGAGCGCAGACGATGCTGACCTTCTTCTTGTTGCCCAGCGACAGCGAGCGGATAGGCTTGTTTACGTCCACCTCGAAAAGCTCACAGAGACGGTTTGCCTCCTCGGTGCAGTCAATACCGCGCAGGTCGGCGCTCATTTTTATAATGTCCCTTGCGCGAAGACCGTAGAATGATGCTTCGCCCGGCATATAGCCTACTTTTCTGAGAATTTCGGTCTTGTCCTTTACGCAGTCGAGACCGAATACCTTCGCACTGCCCGATGTGGGGGTTATAAGACCCAGCAGGAGTCTTATGGTAGTTGACTTTCCTGCGCCGTTGGGTCCGATGAATCCGAAAAAGTCGCCCTTCTCTACAGAGAGGGAAATTTCCTTTATTCCCCTTGCCTTGCCGTAGAACTTCGTCAGGGCATTTGTCTCAATGACATTCATTTGCATATACTCCTTTCACACCAAACATTTAACTGTTTGGTTAAATGAATCATAGCATATCGTTATTTCTTTGTCAATACCTTTGCCATACACCGAAAACAAGATCTATATAATAAGAAAAGAGAAAAACGTTTAACTTAATAAATTTTAATAATTTCTTAATTCTTTTTAGTAAATCTGTATTTTTGCGTCGGATTTTCAGCTCCGATATTCGTTCAATATATGAATTGACGTAATTTTGCATATTATGTAGTATGGTAGTGTGTTATTGTGCGAAAGCACAAAATGTATATGGAGGAGAAAGGCGGATACAAAATGGATCTTTTTAAGAAATGCGAAGAGTTCACTCTGGTGGACGACATTAAGAAAATGGATATTTACCCCTATTTTCATGCCCTTGAATCCAAGCAGGATATCGAGGTCATGATGGAGGGCAAGCGAAGGATAATGCTTGGCTCGAACAACTATCTGGGACTTACGGTCTGTCCCGAAGTAGTGGAGGCAGGCATTAAGGCTTTTGAAAAATTCGGAAGCGGCTGCAGCGGATCGAGATTTTTAAACGGTACTCTTACCATGCACTTGGAGCTTGAGGCGGAGCTTGCGGCGTTCCTTAACAAAGAGGCTGTTGCCACATTCTCAACGGGCTTTCAGTCTAATCTCGGTATAATTTCCGCAATCGTGGGCAGAAATGACTACGTCATTTGCGACAAGGAAAACCACGCAAGCATCTACGACGGCTGCAAGCTGTCCTGGGGCAAGATGCTCAGATATGACCATTCGGATATGGAAGGCCTTAGAAAGTGCCTTGAAAAGGTGCCCGAATCGGCAGGCGCTCTGATCGTTACTGACGGCGTTTTCAGCATGGGCGGCGATATTGCTAAGCTGCCGGAGATCGTAGCTCTTGCAAAGGAGTACGGTGCAAGAGTGATGGTGGACGATGCTCACGGCCTTGGTGTTCTCGGCGAGGGCGGCAGAGGTACTGCCAGCTACTTCGGACTTGAGGACGAGGTTGATATCTATATGGGTACTTTCTCAAAGTCCCTTGCATCTCTCGGCGGTTACATGGCTGCAAGTGAGAGTGTTGTTGAGTACGTGCGCCACAACTCAAGACCCTTTATCTTCTCTGCTTCCATCACCCCTGCAAGCTGCGCCGCAGCACTGGAAGCTCTGCGTCAGCTCAAGGCTCGTCCCGAGCTTGTCACAAGACTTCAGGAAATTGCAGGCTATGTGCGTCAGAGAATGGACAAGCGAGGCATCTGCCGCCGTCCCTGCGACAACGACATTACCCCCATCGTGCCTATCCGCACATTTGAGTATACCAACACCCTCGCCTGCGGCAAGCAGCTTTACGAGGCAGGAGTTTATGTCAATCCCGTACTGCCCCCTGCAGTACCGCCTGCAGACTGCCTGCTGAGAACAAGCTACATGGCCACCCATACCAATGAGATTCTTGATGAGGCTCTCGATATTATCGCTGAGAATATGGTTGAGAGCGGCTGCGAGGCAAGCGCATGATTTGGTTTTGAATTATATTAAGTTTTATATTGAAAGAGACGGCAGATGCCGTCTCTTTTTGTGTGTGTGGGGTGTTCGCAGGGGATGGGTTTTGTGACGAGGCAAAATCAGATGTATCGTAGGGGAGATGAAAACGCAAGCGATTTCGCCTCTGCGCCCTCCTGTTCCAAAATTTCGCACCGATGCAAACAAAACGGACAATTCATGAATTGTCCCTACGGTGAAGATCAAACATCAACGAAAAATCCAATTAACGTCGAACGGGAGAATATCATCCTCCCGCTCCCCGATTTTCCACCGATTCAAACCGTACACTCTTCCCCCTTGTTTTCCGAAAAAATACAGATATGTCATACATTGTTTACTTTCAGCGCGTTTTACTCATTGAACATATGGGATATATATGCTAAAATATAAAGATAGAACTACAAAATACAGGGGGTGAGACAAGTGAGCGAAACAGGCACCGAGGCAAAGCGTTTCAGACGCGAGGGACGAAGCGGAAAGGGCACATACGAAAGGCTGTTTTCCGAAAAATACAACGTACCGCCACGCAGGCTGCAGCAGGAAAAGACCCATGCAGCGGAAGAAAAAACGGAAAACAGGTCCTCTGTCCGAAGAAATCTTGCACAGCCGGGCGTTATCATAAAAAAGCTTTCTGAAATCCGCACAAAAATCCCGCAGCCTGTAAAAAAGGTATGCAGAAAAACTGACCGCATAATAGACTCACTTGCAAAGCGCATCCGCTCGTGGAAGCTGCTGCCTGCCTGTCTGAAAGCGGCGGCCATGTGTGCTGTTATCGGCATATGCCTGTTCAATATGGTCTACTCCATAGGCTGTCGGGCGCTTGAAAGCGGCGGTGTGTTTGACATTCTCAGTACACGGTATCCTGTTTACTCCCTGTTTTCACCCAAGGGACAGGCTGTGATTTCCCACTCCGATCTGCAAAGAGGCGATGTGATAGCGGTCAGCAGCGCAGATATGGCATTGTACCTTGCAAAGGGAGAGCCGCAGAGAATAAAGACTGCATTTCGTGCAGGTCTCAATGAAATGACGGCGAAGGGTCTTGACCTTAACCTCTACTGCAGAGCTGAGGCAGGAATCAGTTACTTAGACCCCCGTGTTTTCGCCCGAAACGGAAACACCGACATAGAATATGTCACCGCTCCCACAAGGGCACAGCTTGACACTGCAGGCTGTCATGTACTCCGAGTGCGTACAAAGGGCAGGGAAAGCAATGTTCTGCTTATAATCGAGGATACAAAAGCTCCTTCGGTCACTCTCAGAGATGTTGAAATAATGCTGGGCGACACCGTAACACCGGACAGATTCATTGCTGGTGCCGATGACCCATCACCTGTTGTGGTAAGCTATCTCAACAGCGAGCCGAATTTTCTCCTTTCAGGTCAGCAGCTTGTTTATCTGAGCATAATGGACACCTCCGGCAACGCCTGCGAGCTTCTGGCGGCACGTCTGACCATCAAGGCGGACGTTGAGCCTCCCGTTATAAGCGGTGCAGGGGACAGAACTGTTGTAATCGGTGAATCGGTTGCCTACAAGGAGGGCATAACTGTAACAGACGACCTTGACGACGATATAACATTAAAGGTTGACACAAGCAAAGTAGATCCCAACACCGAAGGCTATTACGAGGTTACCTACACCGCCGCCGACAGCAGCGGCAATGCGTCTTCCGTTACCGTAACATTCCACTTTACCCATCAGGACAATATCGACACCGATGCAGAGTTTGACAGATATGTAAAGAAGATATCCGATACCATAATCAAGGATGGCATGACAGATACCGGGAAGCTGTGGGCTATTTACGAGTGGTGCAGAAACAGCATCGCCTACTCGGGACATTCCGACAAGGACGACTGGAAAAAGGCGGCGGTCAGCGGCTTTAAGAAGCGATCGGGCGACTGCTTTACCTACTTCGCCTGTGCCAAGGCACTGATGAACTACTGCGGCATCGAGAATATCGATGTTATCAAGATAAAGGACACCACCGACCAGAGCAGTCATTTCTGGAGCCTTGTCGATATCGGAACAGGCTATTACCATTTTGATGCAACGCCACGTATAGGCGGCTTTGACGGCTTTATGCTGACCGACAGACAGCTTCAGGATTATTCCCTTGCAAACAAAAACAGCCACCGCTACCACACAAATCTCTACCCTGCCACCCCCGCCGAGAAGTTCGTTTCTCCCGATGCTGAACAGGCGGAAGAGTAATAATCGAGAGCGGTATTACAGGGAGTATTTGGGCAGCAGGTTGTCAACAGTAACAATAATCTGCGCAGAAATGCGATAATTACAGTGCTTTCGCCGTTGATTACATAATCTTTTTGTGGTAAAATATATAGTATTGTGTATGCTGTTATGACCACGCCCACAGGGCAGGTCGCAGGTATGTGAAAGAGGTGAGTAAGGTGAACGATAATCGAAATTACGAACGCTTCAGACGGGAAACCCGAAGCAGTGCGGACACCTATTCAAGACTGTATCTCAAGGAGAATGAAAGACCACGATACGGCAAGGTCACCAGAATAAAGAATGCCTCCCAGCTTCGTTCTCTGCTTGATAAGGATAAGAGCACGTATTACGACAGTGCCCACGAGCCTGTACGCAGAGTGCAGTATATCGGTGCTGATGAAGAGTACGCAGGCGGCTGGTTTGCTCAGGAGGCAGAGCGCGACGCAGGAAACGGAAAGCTCATACGTATCTGCGCAAGAGCGATTATCGCTGCGGCTCTTGTTGTGGTCTGTTTCGGCAGCCTTGTCATGACCATGGGCTTCAAAGCCCTTGCCGAGTCTGAGATCGCAGGAGATCTGAGAGTTTACTATGACGAGTTCAGCGCCTTTGCACCGGGCGGTGCTTCCCCTGCCGAGGAAAAGGCGGAGGTTCTGCCCGAGGAGGATATCTCAGAGAGCGATATTTCGGGCACCGACCTGTCGGGAAGTGATATTTCCGCAACAGATACACCTGCACACGATACGCCCGACGAGCAGTCTGCATCTGATCTTTCTCAGACTGACATTATCGCCTTTGCAAGCGAGTGCGATATCAGAGTCATAAATGCAGAAAAGCTCAGCCGTGAAAAGGAGCTTGCCACCACATTCAAGGCAGGCATCGATGCCCTTTCTTCCGCCGGAATGGAGCTTGAGCTTTACCGCAAGGTGGAGGCAGGCATTGAATATTTCCCCGCCAGCGAGTTTGCAAAGAACAGAAATGCAGATATTTCCTATGTTGTTGAACCTACCCGTGAACAGCTCGATACAGTAGGCTGCCACACCCTCAGAGTAAAGGCAGGAGACAAGGAAAGAAACGTCCTGCTTATAGTTGAGGATACCGTTGCACCTGTTGTTTCGGTAACTGATATCGAAATGTGGCTGGGCAATACTGTTCGACCCGAGGATTTTATCGCCGAGGCAAAGGAAGTTACCCCCATCGTTGTAAATTACCTTGCCTCCGAGCCTAATCTTACCATGGCAGGCGAGCAGGTTGTATATCTGGAGGTCAGCGACCTCAGCGGCAACAAGTGCGAAATGCAGACCGCTCTGCTGACTATACTTGTTGACACCGAGCCCCCTGTAATAAGCGGAGCAAAGGATCAGACCATCACCATCGGCGACAGTGTTTCCTATAAGAAGGGCGTTACTGCCACGGACAACTGTGACGGCGAGGTCAAGGTTGAGGTCGATTCAAGTGCGGTCAATCCCAAGAAGGCAGGCACCTATGAGGTAGTCTACACCGCAAGGGACAAGGCAGGCAATGTTGCGACCAAGACTGTAAAATTCAAGTTCAAGGAAAAAGTGGTGGTTCTTTCCACCGAGGAACAGCTTGAAAAGTATGTAAACAGTGTGGCAGGAAAGATATTCAAGAGCGGCATGAGCAAGGGGCAGAAGGCAAAGGCCATCTACAACTGGTGCCGCGCAAACATCGGCTATTCGGGTCATTCGGACAAGAGCAGCTGGAAGAAGGCCGCTGTTGCAGGCTTCAAGAACCGTTCGGGCGACTGCTACACCTACTTTGCCTGTGCAAAGGCACTCTTTGAATACTGCGGAATAACCAACATAGACGTTATAAAGGTGAGAAACAGCAGCAGTGAGTCAAGACACTACTGGAGCCTTATAAACGTAGGATCGGGTTATTATCACTTTGATGCAACACCCCGTAAGGGTGGTTTCAACGGCTTTATGAGAACTGATGCACAGCTGAAGAAGTATTCAGATGAGCATAAGAACAGCCATCGCTTTGATTCCTCAAAATATCCTGCAACTCCCACCTCGAGCTACGGCAGTTAAGGAGGAACGCGATATGAAACAGCTTGGTATAATAGGCGGTCTCGGGCCTATGGCAACGGCCTATTTCATGCAGACCGTCATCGATATGACCGATGCAAAGACCGACCAGCAGCACCTTCCCATGGTCGTGATAAGCCGTCCCGATACGCCCGACAGAACAGCTTTTATTTTGGGCGAGAGTCAGCAAAGCCCTCTGCCTTATATGCTTGAGTCGGGAAAGACACTTGAGAGAATAGGCGTTGAGTGCATCGCAATTCCCTGCGTTACAGCCCATTATTTCCATTCTGAGCTTACAAGCGAGCTTGAGACCCATGTTATCCACGCACCAAGAGAAACTGTGCGCAGGCTTCGTGAGGCAGGCATAACCTCAGCAGGCATCATGGCAACAAGAGGAACAGTCAGCGCTAAGATATTCCAGCGCGAGCTGGAGGCTCAGGGCATAACTCCCGTACTGCCCGACGAAAAGGCGCAGGCGGCCATAACAAGCACGATTTACGACTATGTAAAGGCATCAAAGCCTGCGGATATGGAGCTTTTCGGCTCTGCTGAGAGAATGCTCCGCCGGGCAGGAGCCCAGTGCCTGATACTTGGCTGCACCGAGCTTTCGGTGGTAAAGCGTGACAATTCCCTCAGAGGAAGCTATATTGACGTGCTGGAGGTTCTCGCCGCGGAAGCCATCGAGCGGTGCGGCGCAGCGCTGAAGGAGAAATATAAGTCGCTGATATTCTGATGATACATGGAACTGCCGAAAAGAAAATCTCCCAGGGCGAAGAGTTTTGATTACAGCGCCGCAGGTGCGTATTTTGTGACCATTTGCACCGAGGGACGGAAACACCTGTTATCAAAGATAACCGTAGGGGCGTTGTTGCCTAAAATTATCGGGTATCTAAAAATGAATAGTTCAAAGGAAACACATTTTTATTCACCGGATTTATCTGTGTGGCAGCGCTCTTTCCACGACCACATAATCCGTGGTGTTAAGGATTATTCGGAAATATATCAATACATCGAAAATAACCCTGCCCGATGGGCGGAGGATTGCTATTATCAACTGTAGGGGATGGCGTGAGTTCGGCTTGCCGAACTCATTGACGCTCCCGTTTGCCCCAAACCCGTAGGGGCGGATATTATCCGCCCGTATGTGTAATCATAAACTTAAGGACTTGATAAATATGCAGAGAACCAACATACTGACCTATTTTGACGAGGGTGCATCAAACCACCCGAGAAAGGTCGCATTTTCAAACGGCACCGATTCCCTTACCTTCTCAGCGCTTCGCAAGTGCGTTGAGGGCGTCGGCACAGCACTGAGCAAAAAAAGCTTTTACAAAGAGCCTGTTGTGGTGTTCATGGAAAAGCACCCCAACGCAGTAGCTGCATTCTTCGGCGTTGTGGCAGCAGGCTGCTACTATGTGCCTATAGACGACGAAATGCCTGCTCACCGCATTGAGCTTATTTTCAAGACCCTCAACCCCAAGGCCGTTATCTGCGACGGCAAGACTGAGGAGACTGCCCGCACTTTCGGAGAAAATGCGGAAATCTTCCTTTTTGACGAGCTTAAGGATACCAAGGCAGACAAAAAGGCTCTTGAGGGAATCCGCGCAAAGGCGCTGGACACTGACCCTATCTATATAGTTTTCACCAGCGGTTCAACAGGCGTTCCCAAGGGCGTATGCGCCTGTCACAGAAGCGTTATCGACTACATCGAGAACCTTTCCGAAACTCTGGGCTTTGACGAGACCACTGTTTTCGGAAATCAGACTCCGCTGTATTTCGACGCCTGCTTAAAGGAGCTTTACCCCACAATCAAGTTCGGCGCAACCACCTACCTTATCCCCAAGGAGCTGTTCATGCAGCCTGTAAAGCTGGTCGAATACCTCAACGAGCATAGGATAAACACCGTCTGCTGGGTAGTTTCCGCGCTGACTGTTATCAGCTCCCTCGGCGCTTTCAAGGAAGTGCTCCCGAAGTACCTGCACACCATCGCCTTCGGCAGTGAGGTTTTCCCCATCAAGCAGCTGAAAATGTGGCAGAAGGCATGCCCGAAAGCAGCATTTACAAACCTTTACGGACCGACTGAGTGCACAGGCATGTCCTGCTATTATCACGTTGAGCGTGAGTTTGAGCTGGGCGAATCTGTCCCCATCGGCAAGCCCTTCCGCAATACTGAGATAATGCTCCTCGGCGATGATAACAAGCTCGTACCCGACGGAGAAGTCGGCGAAATCTGCATTCGCGGCACCTGCGTCACCCTCGGCTACTATAATGACGAGAGGACAAAAGAGGCTTTTGTACAGAATCCCCTCAATAACCTCTACCCCGAGCTTATCTACAAGACAGGCGACCTTGCCCGATGGAACAAGGACGGCGACCTTGAGTTCTTCGGACGCAAGGATTACCAGATAAAGCACATGGGTCACCGCATCGAGCTGGGCGAGATCGAGCTTATCGCCAATATGTGCGACGGCGTAAATGATGCCTGCGCCATTTTTGACGAGACAAAGAAGAAGATAGTCCTGTTCTATGTGGGCAGCGCTGAAAAGGCGGACGTTATCGGATTTATGAAGTCCAAGCTCCCCCGATACATGATACCCAACGCAGTTGTTCCCATGGAGGAATTCCCCCACACCCCCAACGGCAAAATGGACAGAAAGACCATCAAGGCAAATTATCTTGCAGGGAAATAATGGAATTGCCCAAATGAAAATCCCTGCGTGCTAAAAATTTTGATTACAGCGAGGCAGGAGCCTATTTTGTGACCATATGCACAGAGGGCAGACGCCACATATTGTCTGAAATAACTGTAGGGTGCGGCGCCCTCGACGCACCGCAGGTAAAATTGACGCATATCGGTAAAATCGTTGAGAAATATATTGTTTCTACAAGCAATATAAAAAACGTAAATGTTGAAAAATATATTATTATGCCCAATCATATTCATATGATTATCGTGGTGAATAACAACGGGACGCCGAGGGCGTCGTCCCCTACGAATGCGGTTATACCACAAGTAGTATCTGCGTTGAAGAGATTGTCAAACCGCGAAATCGGTCATAATATTTTTCAGCGCTCTTACCACGACCACATAATCCGCAATCAAAAGGATTATGCCGAAATATGGGAGTACATCGAAAACAACCCTGCCCGATGGGCGGAGGATATTTACTATCAAAGTACAAATGATTAAACGGAGGAAACAAAAATGAACATCAAAGACCTTTACGAAATTCTGGAGAACCTTCACCCTGAAGTTGACTTCGAGACCTGCGAGACCCTTATCGACGACAAGATCTTCGATTCCTTTGACATCGTCAGCACCATCACTGAGATTTCCGAGGTGTTCGATGTAACTATCCCTGCAGGCGAAATAATCCCCGAGAATTTCAACAGCGCAAAGGCACTTTTCGCACTGATCGAGCGCCTTGAGGATGAAGATTGATAAACTGAGAGTAATCGAATACTAAAATATTACTCTTAGGAGTGCGATATATGTCATTTACTTCATATATTTTCATTGGATTTCTTATTCTGCTGTTTCTGGTGTATTATCTGATACCCAAGAAATTCCAGTGGATGCTCTTACTCGGAGCAAGCTATGTTTTCTACGCCTTTGCAGGATGGAAGTGCCTTATCTACATAGCAGTCACCACCGTGGCGACTTATTTTTCCACATATTTTATAGATAACCTCTATAAAGAGCAGTCGGCATACCTGAAAGCCAACAAGGCAGGCATGACGTCTGACGAGAAAAAGGCTTACAAAAAGGGCATGGACAAAAAGAGAAATGTCTGGCTCGCATTGGGTCTGACTGTTCTGCTGGGAATGCTTGTCGTTATCAAGTACACAAACTTTGCCGTAATGAGCATCAATTCCATCGGCTCACTTTTCGGCAATGAAAAGGTGCTCGACCTGCCCAATCTCATCCTGCCGCTGGGAATCTCTTTCTATGTTTTCCAGTCTGCAGGCTATGTTATCGATGTGTGGAGAAAGAAGTACCCTGCTGAGCGCAATTTTGCAAAGCTTGCACTTTTCGTCTCCTTCTTCCCTCAGCTTATTCAGGGTCCCATCAGCAGATTTGATGATCTTGCTGTTTCCCTCTATGCACCTCACGATTTTTCAGGACGCAATCTGTCCTTCGGTATGCAGAGGATACTCTGGGGCTTTTTCAAAAAGCTGGTCATCGCCGACCGCCTTGCACCTGCTGTAAAGGTGCTGATTGAGGACAGCGGCGAAATGGGCGGATTTTATGTAGTGGCACTTATGGTGTTCTACGCCGTTCAGCTTTACGCAGACTTTACAGGCGGCATTGATATCACCATCGGTATCGCTCAGGTGCTGGGCATTGAGCTTAAGGAAAACTTTGACCGTCCCTATCTTTCAAAGGACATCGAGGAATACTGGCGCCGCTGGCACATCACCATGGGTTCATGGTTCAGAGATTACCTCTTCTATCCCCTGTCGGTATGCAAGACCATGCTCAAAATATCCAAGTGGTCAAATGCAAAGCTTGGACGCAACATCGGAAAGAGAGTGCCTGTCTATATCGCCACCATTCTCACATGGCTTGCAACAGGCCTCTGGCATTCCCAGTACACCTACTGGAACTTCATCGTATGGGGTCTTCTCAACGGTGTTATCATCATAATCTCTCAGGAATTCAAGCCCCTTTACGAGAAATTTCATGCTAAATGTGGCTTCTCAAACTCAAAGGGATGGGGCATATTTATGATAGTGCGTACCTTCTTCCTTATGAGTGCACTGAGGCTGTTTGACTGCTACCGTGATGTGGGCGCAACATTCAAAAACTTCTTCTCTATCTTCTGGAAGTTCAACTGGGGCGCACTGTTCGACGGCTCTATGCTTAAGCTTAATATCACCTCGGCAGATTACATCATCGTCGGCATAGGCATTGCCGCAATGATCGCAGTCAGCCTTTCAAAGGACAAGATGCCTGTGCGTGAGCGCATTGCAAAGGGCGGCTATGCTGCACAGATTGCAGTATGCTTTGTCCTGTTCTTTGCAACTCTCATCCTCGGCGCCTACGGCGAGGGATATGATGCATCCAGCTTTATTTATAATCAGTTCTGATTGTAAAATCCCCGTAATCACATAATCTGAAATGGGGGATTCCATGGATTTGCCCCGACGAAAGACCAACCGGGCAAAGGGATATGATTACAGCGAGCCGGGGGCATATTTTGTAACGATATGCACGGAAAACAAACGGCATATATTATCCGAAATAACCGTAATGAAACACCGATTTCAAAGCGACGGTAACGTAGGGGATGGCGTCGAGTTCGGCTTGCCGAACTCATTGACGCTCCCGTGTGTACGATTAACGCAATACGGTAAAATTGTTGATAAATATATTAATCTGATGAATGTCAGATACGATAATATATCAATTGAAAAATATGTTATCATGCCAAATCATATTCATATGATAATTTCCGTCACACCCGAAAATCCGACAAACGGTTTGTCGCAAGCGCCAAACCCTACAAATGCAATCATACCAAAATTCATTTCGTTATTTAAGCGATACTGTAATCGTGAAATCGGACACAATATCTTCCAACGTTCTTTTCATGACCACATAATCCGCAATGAAAAGGATTATTCCGAAATATGGGAATACATTGAAAATAACCCTGCCCGATGGGCTGAGGATCGTTATTACAATTAGTTATCCCCTTAAAATCTCCAAAAGGAGTGGTTCATACTCTGATGAACAGAAAAATTCTTATCCGCATCGGTGCGGTACTGCTGTGTGCGGTGCTGTTTGTGTGCATATTTGCATTGCTTCAGGCGCTTGTGCGTCCGAAGTATTCTTTCTCAAACCTCCCCGAGGGAGCGCTTATCGCAGAGTACTACGATGAGGAAAACGATCACGATATTCTCTTTGTAGGCGACTGCGAGGTTTACGAAAACTATTCTCCTATTGTACTGTGGGAGGAATTCGGCAAGACAAGCTATATCCGCGGCTCGGCTCAGCAGCTTGTGTGGCAGAGCTACTATCTGCTTGAGGAAATGCTGGAGACCGAAAAACCCACGGCGGTAGTCTACAATGTCCAGTCCCTTCGCTATAACGAGCCTCAGAGTGCGGAGTATAACCGCCTTACCATCGACGGCATGAAGCTTTCAAGTGCCAAGATGGGTGCGATAAAGGCTTCCATGACTGAAGAGGAGGAGACAATAACATATCTCCTGCCCCTGCTGCGTTACCATTCCCGCTGGAGCGAGCTTAAGGCGGACGACTGGAAGTATATCTTCAAAAACAAGGAAAAGATTTCTCACAACGGCCTTATCATGCGTACTGACATAAAGCCTGCAGGCCGTATCCGCCGTGAGAGCTTCCCCGACATAGCGCAGCTTGGTGACAACGCAATGGGTTATCTTAAGAAGATGGCCGAGCTTTGTAAGGAAAAGGACGTTGAGCTGATTTTAGTCAAGGCGCCCACTCTCCCCTATTGGTTCCCCGAATGGAATCAGCAGGTGGTTGACTTTGCAAAGGAAAATAATGTTACCTACCTCAACTTTGTCGACATTTACGGTCTTGATTTTTCAGGCAAAAGCGGTTATATTGAGTATGTTTCCGATTCTGATGCGACCCTCATTATAAGAGGCGAGGAGATCAGTGCGTCGGATATCATCAGCTCTTCCGATATGCCGGACTTTACAAAGGATACCTACGATCAGGGCAGTCACCTCAATCTCTGGGGTGCCGAGAAGCTGACAAGGGTGTTCGGCAAAATAGTCACAGAGTATTTTGAATTCCCCGACCACAGCGGCGATGAAGCTTTAGCTGAGGACTGGGCAAGGAAGAGTGAGAGATATTACGATATGATCGCACACCAGCAGTATGAGCTTGAAACCTACGGGTATTTGAAGAGCTACGGTGCAAAGAAGCCTGAAGGAAAGCCTGATACTGTTAAATCCGAAACTGACATTTCAGAAACGGACAAAAGCAATTCGGATATAATTAAAACGGAGGAATAAACAATGAAAAAGTTCTTATGTGCAATCCTTGCAGTTCTCATGCTCGTTGCTCTCTGTGCCTGCGGCAATGAGAAAATGCCCGAGGCTGACAAGCCGGACGAGCCCGCCGTTTCCACACCTGCTGTAGTGGAAAAGGGCTATGTTTTCACCGACAACGGCGTTACAATCGAGATCGGCGGCCCTGTTACTTCTGTTGATGCTCTGGGCGAGCCCATCGATACCCTTGAGGAAGCAAGCTGTGCTTTCGAGGGCAAGGACGTTACCAACTTCTACAATAACTACGAGATCCTTCTCGCTTACCCCAACGAGGGCGACAGCTATGTAAGTACCATCACATTACTTTCCGATGCAGTATCTACCGAGGAAGGTCTGGAGCTTGGCATGAGCGAGGACGATGTAAAGTCCATCTACGGCGAGGATGTTGCTCCTCAGGGCGGCATTTATGTTTTTGCAAAGGGCAATATGACATTGCGTGTACGTGTTGTTGACGGTTCTGTTGACAGCATTGAGTATAAGATTGCTGAGTAATTCAGAATTGATGATGAAAAGGACTTCCCTTCGGGGAAGTCCTTTTTGCGTGCGGCAGAATGCATTACCGTAGGGCGGTGGCTTGCTGCCGCCGTTTCCTTGGTTTCGCACCGATGCAAAAACACCCACCGTAGGGGAGGGGTATCCCCTCCCGTTCCCCCGATTTCGCACCGAGGCAAAAATCTCGCAATCGTAGGGGAGGGTCTCTGCGCCCTCCCGTTTTCTGATTTAGCACAAGGCTAAAACACCCACACCGTAGGGTGCGGCGCTTGCCGACGCACCGATGATAAATAATGCATTACCGTAGGGCGGCTTGCTGCCGCCGCTCCCCGATTTCGCACGATTTTTACCCCAAAGCACAAAACGGACGGTATTAACCGTCCGTTTTATTACCGAAAGTTTCGCTTTCGTCCTCATCAGAGTCCCTCATATCTCTCAGAGAATAAGCCTGCTGAACAGGCTTATATTCAAGAATACTGTCGATCCTTGCGTACAGTCCGCCGAGGGGTTTTTGCAGAAATGCAGGACGGACGGAAAGTATCCAGTAAATAAGAAGCACAAAGAGAGAAACAAGGGTTATCACAACTCCGGCACCAAGTCCGGGGGTCTTATAATCAAACCTTATCTCATTCTCCCCTGCCTCGCACCTGACCGCCATAAAGCCAACATTGACTTTTTCTATCTCTGCCCTCTCGCCGTTGACGGCGGCGCTCCAGCCCTCGTCATAAGGAACGGAGAAGAAAACAAGGTCGCTCTCGCTCAGGGTTATCTCGGCAGAAAAGCCGTTTTTATCGGGTGTGTAGGTCTCATTGCAGGAGGAGTTGGCTCTGTCTGTGCAGTCGGCGTAGTATTCCTCCGCCGTTAAAAATACAGTGTCAACGTCCATATGCTCTAAAACACCGTCGAATTTTAAAGCCTGCTCATCAGAGAGCACCATAGCCTTGAGCATGATGGCCGCTCGGTCGTGTTCGGCAAAGCTGTAATACTCTGCTTCGGTGATATACTTATCATAGGTAAAGCCCATGGGGATATAAAAATCATTTACCCACAGGTTATGACCGCTCGTTTCCGCAACAAAGCTCCAGCCTCGGTTTGCGGTGTTGTATTCATCGAGGTAGGAGTTTACTTCGCCGTCGGAGGTAATGAACATCACGGTGTTGGTATCGGTCTCGGAGACGGCAGGATCGAACACTCCCCCTGCGTTTGCCTTTTCGGGAGAGCCGAAGTTATTTGAGAACACCGCATCATCGAAAAGATACTTGACGCTCAGCAGTGAACGCACCGCCGCAGGCTCAGCGCCGGGTCGGGTTGCCACAACTCGCTCGATGCCGACGCTTTCGTAAAAGTCAATTGCGGTGTGAGGAATAATGGAATGAAAAGCATTGATTGAGGACATATCCCAGAACATGGCGATATTGTCGAGTGTATCGTAAGTGTCCACTCTGAAAACTGCGTTCTGAGCCTTTTCCTTTTCTCCCTCGGGCATTGTAAGCTTTTCGTCGCCCTCGAGAGCATAGGGAATGACATACTCGGTGTTTGAATAGGAAAGGGTCTGCCCCTCTGCGATAAAGTATATCCACATGGTGCAGGAGGTAACAACCACTGCAGAAAAGCCCACCAGTGCGGCGATTTTCCGCTTACCCTTATCCTGCAGTATGATGACCGCACCCACAGCACAGAGAGACACAAGTGCGATGGCTGCATAGACCCAGAAGCGGTCAGCATAGGCATAAAGTCCGTACTTCGCTTCCGATGAGGTTGTGGCAGGAGAAGCTAAGGTCAGGCCGATGGCAAGAGTGATTGCAAGGGTGATTCCCACTCCCCATTTAATGCCGCTTTTAAGCCTTGCGCCTTTTGTGTTGAATGCCAGCACCGTCATAAGAGAGGTAATCAGCGTCAGCATATAGAACCACCGTGCATAGTAGGTGGCATTAAAAAGCATGAATGAAGAATTCAAGATGGGGATAAAGGCAAAGAACATCAGCACGATGAACATTCTCTTAAGCCAGTGGGTAGGGTAGCTCTTTAGCCAAGCAAACACTCCCACCATGCCGAAGGCAGGCAGGTAAGCGGCGATGCTGCCCCATTTTGCGCCCGAATCGGGGGTGAAGTTAGGTCTCGCCGGCAGGTCGGGGGGAAAGAACATGGACTCGATGATATTTAAATACCGCTGAGTTTCGGGGTAAAGCAGCGAATTCCAGCCGTAGAGGAGAGTGTCAACTCTCGGGCTTTTGAGAACCTCCGATACAGCAGGCACCAGCAGAACCGCTGACAGACAGACTCCGAGCACTGCCTCAAAGGCTATGCGAAGCAGCTTGCCTGTATTTAAATGCCAGTTGCCGTGAGAAACCAGACGTACGAAAAAGTAGATAACAACAAAAATTACTTCTCCTGTAAAAAAGAAGTAATTTATAAAGGCATTTGCAAAGACTGCAAGACAGAAAACGCCCTTCCTGTTTTCGCTCATCAGCTTTTCAAGAGCTAAAAGAAGCAGTGGGAAAACCACCATAGGCTCGTGGAAGTGATTGAAAAAGATGTTGAAAAGTGAGTAGCCTGAAAAGGCGTACAGCAGTCCGCCGATGAGTGCCCAGTCCTTATCCCTGAGAAAATGCCTGAGATAGGCGTAAGCAGTCACCGCACAGAGAGAGATCTTCACTGCCAGCAGCGGACCTATAAGATAAGGTACGGCCTTCGAGGGGAACAGCAGAGTAAAAAGGAAAAAGGGTGAGCCGAGATTATAGAAGGAATAGGAGCCGATGAAATTTGCTCCGATATCGGTCTTGAAATCCCAGCCGTAAGCTCCGCTTTTTATCATGTCATGAGCGTGCATATAAAAGGGGTACTGCTGAACGTTGAAATCGCCGTACTGCAGGAAGTATCCCTTGCACATTATGATAAAGGGGAGAAAAATTATAAGTGTCATGGTAAGGGCGATGAGGAACACTGTGCCGTATCGCTCTTTTTTGCCGTTGAGGGTCAGCTTATCAGAGAGAAACACGCATATCCTCCAATCTCGGCAGAACAGAATGCCGCATTATTACAAAGAAAATGAACACAAACAGTGCGATATTGAAAAGGGAATTTACGCTCTGCATGGTGCCGATGCCCTCTGCCCAGTCGCCGCCGTGGTTTACAAGGGCAAGTATTCTTGCTTCGTTTGAGAGGACGATAAGGCATTGAGCGCAGAATGCATACAGAAGCCTTCTGTCACGAAGCTCGATATAAACGAGTATAAGTAAGAGAAGGGCGAGCATCTGATACCGCTCGTGCTGGCGGGTCGTCAGCATGAATACTGAGTTTGAAAAGAGAAATGCTGCAGACAGCACGTGCATTTTGGGCATTTTCAGATATGCCGCCAGTGTCAGAACACACAGGGCGATGAGCACCACAGGGGAAACAAAGGCGAAAGCTCCCTCCTCCTGCCAGTTAAGATTGAACAGGCCGTAAAAGTTATCGGCGTTTAAGTTTATGTAAGGGTAGGTGTTGGCGCCCTTGAGATAAACATCTATGGGCAGGAGAATATTTTTTGCCCCTATCATAAAGGGCACCCACATAACAAGCCAGAGAGCTATTGCGAGGCCGACATTTTTAGCAGTCTCAAGCCATGCCTTTTTGCTTTTAAAGCCGCCGGATGAACGGACAAGCTCAAAAAGCAGGACGGGAGCTAAGTACGCCGCCTGGAATTTCAAAAGCAGGCACAGTGCATAAAGCAGGCAGGCCCATGTGTACCTGCCCTTCTGCATGAGGAAAAAGACCGCCGGCACAAAGAGAAGCAGTACGCAGTCGGTCTGCCCCCAGAAGCCGCAGTTGAATATGGCGGCAGGGTTTATCGCCCACAGGGCGCAGGCAACGATGCCGAGAGTTTCGCTCCTGTCCCTTGCAAAAAGAAAGAGCATAAAGCAGAGAAACGCATCGCACAGTGTGGGGACGAACTTTATCGCAAGCATTCTGAAAGGTGCAAAGGCACTGATCGCAGGGTCTGCGGTTATCATGCCAACGATTTTCAGCACATAGAGGTACAGGGGAGGATAATCGAGATTCCAAACATGACCGTCGTAGGCTGAGAAAAATCCCTTCTGTAAATCCGCCGCCCACTGAAGATTCCATGCGGTGTCGTAGTCGTTCTCGTAGAATACCGCTGCACACAGTCTTAAAACAAAGGCAAAGACTGTGATTATTACGGCGAGGTCTGTGTACCGCCTGACTTTTCGCTCGCTCATTTTATAAATTCGGCAAGCTCATCAAAGCTCTTTCTGGGACGAGCCTCGGGGCTTTCATCGGGATACCCCACCGACAGACAGCCTGCTATCATATCAGGGGGAAAACGCTCGTCAAGGTAGTCTTTTGCAAAAAGCACATCGCATATCCACAGAGAGCCAAGACCCATATCGTGAGCCTTGAGGCTCATATTCTCAAAGCAGGCACCTACGCTTGTAAGCTCGGGAATAAGGAACTGCCACGGTGCGCGCTCAGCTATTCTGCCGATGCGCCTCGGCATGAACACAAGAATGGTGGCCGAAGCTTTTCTCATGTGGTTTACCGTTGTGTTGACGGTGCTCTTTATCTCGGGGTTATTTTTCTGGAATTCCTCCATGGCACAGCAGAGCTTTTCAACCTCTTCCCCTCGGATGACCTTGAAACGCCACGGCTGGGCGTTCTTTGCACTGGGGGCCAGGATTCCTGCATTTATTATTTCCGTTATCTGCTCGTCAGAAACGAAAGTGTCCTTGAAAGCACGAATGCTTCGTCTGTCTTCTATTGCCTTCTGAAGTTCCATTTTCATGCACTCCTTTTATGATTTAGTGATTAAATATAAACTTTGACATTTTCCGTTCAGGAGATTGCTGATCAATAAAAAACCATGGCTCCCTCTGACGAGGGAGCTGTCAGCGAAGCTGACTGAGGGAGAGAAAATATTTGGATTTCTCAAAGCTTACGGATAGAAGAAATGTTTTAGAATATCTCTCCCTCCTTCTCCCATCGTCAGAGGGAGGCTTATGGCGGTGTTCCACGTAAGCGATTCTCCCGTAAATTTAAACCCGCAGGGGGCGCTGTCCCTTTGCAGGTTATTATATCATACATGGCAGTATATCACAAGCACCTTGAATTTGACGAAACAATATTGTATAATCGAGAAAAATGGGAGAAAGGGCGTGACAATATGAAAAAAACGGCGGCTGTGTTTCTGGCAGTGCTCGCGTTTGTCATGTTCGCCCTTTCTGCTTCTGCCGCGCAGATATCTCAGAACGAGCTGAGCGGTACGGATATTTCCGCCACTGATGCCTACAGCACGGGAGTTTTCATTCCCTGTGAATATATCCCGTCCTTTGCCTCTGTTCCCGATTTCTACACTCCCATCGAGAGTGTTACCTGTATGTATATGTTCGTCGATGCTGATGGCAACGCCCACCGCCGCTGGTACGGATCTGTTGACGGTGCTTACGGCTGGTATGCGCTGGAGGACGGCGAGCGGACGGTGCGTCATTATTCCATGCCCGTCAATACGGAAAAGGACAGGGAAATGCTGTATAAGAAAACTCAGAACGTTTATTCCACAGAAACCGATCTGGGTTATTACGGTATTCTGCCCCCCGATGAAGGCAGAACCGCAGTTTCCGAACTTTTCGGAATGCCTGTGAAAAGGTTCCTTTTGTGGAGCACTGTCCTGACTGCAGGACTTTGCCTGATTATTATGCTTATTGCTGCAGCGGCAAAGAATACACGGGGCAAGCGCAGAAAATTCTGATGCCGTGCCTGAACATTGAATACAAAGGGGAATATGACAATGAAAAAATACTTATCGTTGTTAATGGCGGCAGTAATAATGCTGCAAAGCTGCTTTATTTTTGATTCCTTTACGGCAAAGGCATCCGAAATTTCACAGGGAGATATTTCGGAATCAGAAACGGATATACCCGAGATAAAGTTTGAGGAGCTGAGACCCACACTCAAAGCATCTTCCGCAGGGTATGACAGCATAAAGCTGTCGTGGGACACCATAGAGGGTGCTGTGAAGTACGAGATATGGCGTACAGCATCAAAGGACGAAAAGTACACACTTGTTGAGACTGTGACCGATACGCAGTATACAGATTCAGGTGTCAAATTCAATAAAAAATACTACTACAAGGTTCGTGCAAGAGGCGCTCAGGGCGAAAAGAGTCTTAATTCCTATGCGGTATCAGCTGTTGCAAGACTTTCAAAGATGGGTGCTCTCCGAAGCGAAAATACTGCCTCAAACAAGATAAGACTTTCATGGAGCAAGGTTGCAGGCGCCGATGGCTACACCATTTACCGCTCAGCTTCCAAAAACGGAGAGTATAAGGCGGTATACAGAACGACAAAGGGAACAACTCTTAAATGGACAGACTCCTCTCGTACTCACGGAAAGACTTATTACTATAAGGTAAGAGCCTACAGAAATTCCGGCGGCACGAGAATATACGGCGATTACTGTGATGTCATTGCTGTAAAGGCCCGCCTGCCTCAGCCAACGCTTACTCTCACAAAGTCTTCTTACATGATAAATGTAAAGTGGAGCAAGGTTTCAGGAGCTACGGGATACAGGCTGTACAGAGCAACCGATCCGAATGGCGAGTATATTCTGCTGGGTACTACCTCCGCCTCCAAGCGCACCTTTGCAAACTCAAGTGTTGCGCCCGGCATTACTTATTATTACAAGGTCGCCGCAGTGAAAAGCGGCGTTGAGGGTGCGCTTTCTGAGGTGAAGAGCGCGACTCCCGCAATGTCAAAGCCATCTTCCCCCAAGGCATCCTCCGCATCGGGCGGCATTAAGGTAAGCTGGAACAGTGTTTCGGGTGCTACAGGCTATGTTGTGTACAGAAGCGACAGAGCAAAGGGCAAGTTTAAGGAAATAGGACGAACCACCTCAAGAAACTATACCGACAGCAGTGCTG
>JAZSNZ010000234.1:0-6196 GCA_045536645.1 Acutalibacteraceae bacterium | reverse complement strand
CTCAAAATCCCGTGGTAGCGATACCGTGCGGGTTCGACCCCCGCCACCGGCACCATGTAAAAAACCTCTTTTGTCTACCGGACAAAAGAGGTTTTTTACAATGATATCCGTTCCTTGCGGAACGGGTGATATATCTTCGATATGATATCGCTCTGCGAGCGATGATATATGCCTTCGGCATATGAAGGAACGGATATTATATCATATCGCGCAAGCGATATATCATTGAAAAAACGCACTGTTTTATTGTATAATATCATTGAAATAAGGTGCTTTTATGTCCGAAAACAAATTGCTTGACTTATCTTTTGAATTTGCGGTTGCAATCGTTAATCTTGTTGACGGTGTAACTGCACCGAAGAGTTCCTATATGACCGATCAACTTGCAAGAGCAGGTACCATCAGTTGGTGCAAATATCCATGAAGCGCAGTACGCGCAGAGCAAAAAGGATTTTGTTGCAAAGTTGGAAATTGCTTTGAAAGAATCCAACGAAACGAGTTATTGGTTGAAGTTGATGTATGAAACCAAAAGAATAGACATTGAAACTTATCAATACACAGAAAAACTTTGTGGTAACATTCGCAGACTGCTGATTGCATCCTGCCGAACAGCGAAGGAGAATACAAAGTGATTGGACCAATCGTTACGGTAACTGTTGACAGACCATTGGGTAGTTATCATCCAGATCATTCGGATATATATTATTCTGTTAATTACGGCTATATCAAGGGGACAATGGCAGCAGATGGTGAAGAAGAGGATGCTTATGTTTTAGGTGTGACCGAGCCCGTTTCTGAATTCACCGGCAGAATTATTGCAATAATAAATCGTGAAAATGATATTGAGCATAAATGGGTAGTTGCGCCGGAAGGTATGACTTTCACACAAGAAGAAATTGCAGAATTAACGCATTTCCAAGAACAGTATTTTAAAACAAAAATCACCTTGCTATACAAAAAGCCTTAACTTGGTGTACTTTTGGTCTTTCTTACCTCTGCTTACGCTGCTTTTAGTCGCTCTTCCGCAACAAAAAAGCCTGAGTCTGCGGCTGTGATTATTGATCCCGTACATGGAACAAAAGCCACCGAGTGAATTTTCACTCGGTGGCTTTTCTGTCAGTTATTAAGGTTCTCGTAGTACTCGGGAGGCTTGTATCCTGAGGGCTCAATAAGCTCTGCACCTTCTGCAAAGGTGTAGTTTGTCCAGTCCTCAAAGGTCTCAATATGCATGTAATTCTTAAATGCCATGCGGTATCCGCTTCGAAGCGGGGAATTTCTGTAAAGCTTGAACTGAGATTCGTATATTGCAACCAGACAGTCAGTTCTGGTGTGGCGGAATCTCTGCTGATCGGCAGAGCGGATCTTTGCAGCGATAAGTATGACATATTTCAGATTTTCGCAGTCATAAAGAAGGCTGATATCCGAAACCTTTGTCTCGCTTATGTCCAGATGCTGCAGCTTGGGGCAGCTCTTGACGAATGAAAGATCACTGATGTTTGTTCTGTTGATCTCTGCAAAAACCAGCTCAGGAAGTTCTGCAAGAGGACTGAAATCCGTAATGGGATTATCCATAAGAATTACGGCCTGCAGCTGCTTGAGATTGGAAATCAGGGAAATATCCTCTATAAGATTATGTCCGAGATCAAGAGCGCGCAGCTCGGTGCAGTAAAGGAAAAGCTCACGGAACATTTCTTCAGTTCCGATATATCTGGGATTTGTTCCGCCCATCAAAGTGGAAAACACCTTGATATCTGTGCGAACAGTATACTGAGTTACACCCTTGCCGAAGTAAATCTCCCAGACAAATTTCTTTTCGGGATACTTATTGCGCCATTCGGCCATTTTTTCACTGGGAACTCCGCAGCCGCACATATCTACGGTTTTAAGATTCGGCAGGTACTTAAGATTTTCAAAATCCGCATCAAGAACAGAAGAATCTTCTACTGTTGTGCGGTTAAAATTAAGAGTTTCCTCGTTGCTGAGAACTTCAAAATCGCCTATGGTCACAGACCAGACAATCTCACATTCAGGCAGCTGATCGCTGGCTGAAATAAGCGCATCGTATGCTTTGCATGCCTTTGCGTCCACGCTTTTGAGGTTTTCAAACAGCATCAGCTTTGCTATTTCCTCGGGGGGAACATCGCCGATGGTTATGCTTTCTGCATCGGGTGAGAATCTGTCATTGCCTATACCGATGTCCCAATTGACATTGCAATCGAGTCCCAGCTTGTTGATGGCTTCTACGACATCATATTCAAGTCCGCGTGCATCAATGCTTTTCAGCTTCGTAAAATAAAGCAGCAGAGGAACTTCATCAGCAGTCATTCCCGGAACAGCGATTTCTTTTTTGTCGCAGTCGATATAATTATCGCCGATGGGAACGGACCACAGAATACGGCATTCGGGAAATTTTTCAATCAGTGCAATAACATCTGAAGCAGGGAGCTTGTTGCCTCGCAGGTCAATGGAAACAGGGTCAAGAAGACGATCAAGACCATCGGTGGAGGTTATGCCGGTATTTCTGAGGTTTACTTTGGAGTCGGTAATGCTGAAATTGGTGCTGCCAATATTGATGTTAAGCAGCAGAATGGAGACAACAACTATCAGAGCAACACCGATTATTGCTGATACCGAAATAATCAGACTTTTTTTGCTTTTTGTATTGGAGGTATTGGTTCTGCCTGTCTCGGCTGCTCTTGTGTAGCGATGAAATTGCTTTGAACCGCCCGAACCTCCGGAATGCCTGTTGAAATTGCGGTTATTCATAAAAACACCTCTGAAATTTATGTGGAAAAATAGTATGAATTTCCAACGAAATTATACTATGAATATTGCTCTTTTGTCAATGAGAAAAGCTCACCGCATTGCACGGTGAGCTTTCTGTATATCTCATCAAATCTTTTCAAGCATGGAAAGAGCCATTACAAGGTGTGCCAGTACAAACAGGACGACGCCTGAGCAGGTGAGCACCCATCTTAGTTTTGGCTTTTCGGTTTTATTTTCCTTGAGGTAAGCGGAGAGTGTCTTTCTCTTTACGATAAGGTAAATTACTCCGATTACAAAGAACGCGCTCATAAGCACATAGAAGATTATATTCTGAACATCTTCCCCAAGACCCGACAGTGCCCGGTTCATACCCTCGCCCAGGACGAGGTTATTGAGAATGTGAAGCACGATGCTCCAGACAATAGAATATTTCATAGCCACGTAGCCCAGCACAAGACCTACGAAAAATGCGAATACTGCCTGAGGCAGATTTGCGTGCATGATGCCAAAAAGCAGAGAAGAGACAACAATTGCAAGGATTTTTCCGTGTTTTTCGAGAGCGCGCATGGCAAAGCCGCGGTAGACAAGCTCTTCGACTATGGGACCGATTATGCCTGCGTAGAGAAGCATGGAGAATGTGGTAGTGTCCATGGTTGCACTTTCCATTGAGGCTTCTGCAGTGTAGCCGATCGCATTAAGTCCCATTTCCATGAGCAGGTATGCGCCCTGAAAAACGAGCTGGAAGCCGAAGAACACGCAGGCGATGCCTGCAAATTTTCCGATTGTGATAGATTCGCTGTTGCGGAAAATTTGCTTGTGAGTCTTTCTTCTGAGAAACAGAAGAAACAGTACAACGAGACCTAAAAGCACGCCTGCTATCATCGACCAGCCCGACTGCTCAAAGCGTGCGGTGACTTCGTCTATCATTCTGTTGTATTCCTCGGCATTGTCAAGTATGGCAGGGTTTTTAAGACCTGCTATGACAAACTCTGCAATAAGCCATACGACAGTTACTTCCAGTGTGATAAATGAGTACAGCAGCAGGGGGAAGCCTACCTTGTTTGCGTCCCTTTTCACCGATTTGCGAAGTGCTTTTCTTTCTGTTTTATCCATTATGTTTCCCTCCGTTTTTCTTTGTGCCCATACAATACCACATAAAGAACCTCCCGTGAGATTTCTGTCGCAAACGGTATTTCCTGTGTTGTGAACTGCAAAGGCGTTTTTGACTTTACGGATAAATTCCGCTATTCTCCAAGCTTTTTTAAGGTGTCCTTTCGTATCTCTTCTCTCAGCTTTTTAAGATAATCGGAGAAGGTCACCTTGTCATCGGCATAGGTCTTGTTAAGCTCATATTCCCTCGGGATCCATGTTGACAGGTCTGAAATATTGTGCTGTATCAAGGCTTCTAAAGAGTCGATGGCCTTGTGGATTTTAGCTTCCGTTGTCTCTCGCATTGCCATTTCGTCATAAAGGGCGGTCATTTCCGCTCTGTAATTTTCGGGAAGTGTGCCGACCCAATTTCCAAGCAGCTGCTCCTCGGTTTTTTCGTTGGCTTCGGTTTTTTCAAATGTGGGGATATCCCCTGTGAAGGCTTCGCCGAGGTCGTGGATAATACACATTCTGATGACCTTGTCCATGTCGGCTTCGGGGAATTCGTCCCTCATGAAAAAGGCCATTAAGGTCATCATCCAGCTGTGCTCGGCCACACTTTCCTGCCTGCCGTTTCTGGTATAGCAGTGTCGGGTGGCGTCCTTGAGCCTTTCGGCAGTGCCCAGTGCTTCCAGTAATTTTCTTGCATCCATTGTTTACCCCCCTTATCCTTTTCAGTATAGTACTTTTCTGATGGAAGCAACTTAATAAGCACCGCTTCCGTTGCGGAAGCGGTGCTTTTGGCGTCTGTATGCTGTTTATGCGTCTGTATCTGAGATGTCGGTCGCGGAAACATCAGAAGCGGAAAGGTCGGTGGAAGAAGCATCGGTGTCAGAGAGCTGGCCGAGGATGTCTTCGACGGTAGGCTCTTCGCTCTTCTTTCCGAAAAGATCAGTGAACCAGGACCAGTCTGCCGCGTGCTTCTTGACCCCTGACTTATTGTGAACTGCGGTGATGTAGTAAATGTAATGAGGCTCAACAGATGCGCTCATATCTGTCATGGAAACGTCAGAGCCCGAAACATCGGTGTTGGATACAACGTTCAGGAACTGCTCGACATCATAGGAGAAGATGTAGGTGTAATCACCGTAGGTTGCTGTTGCGGGAGATGCATAGGATGAACTCATGTTAAGAGAGATGGCAACGGTGAAAGCCTCGGAGTCGGTGTTTACCGTGTCGTTGAGGGGATTCATCATAAGTCCCATGTATGCCAGAACTCGGGCAGGTACATCATGGTTTGGAGCAGGCATATATCTGTAGGTCATGAGAGAAGAATCAGACTGGTAGTTTTCACCGTAGTAATACTTGCACATCTTGGTGTAGTCGACCTTCAGTGTAGCGCTCTTGAAATCGCCCTTGTAGGTCTCTGCGGAAAGCTCTGCAAAGTCGTCGAGAATCTTTATGGTTTCGCCCTTTGAGAGAGCCTTTATGTCCTCATCGGTCAGACGGACATGGTCAGTATCGGAATTGAGCATGGTGCCCATGTTGAGGGTTACAAATTCCTCGTACAGATATTTGCAGTTGTCTGTGAATTCGATTTCGTTCCATTCCTTTGCCCAGTCCTCAACACTGCGCTCGGAGGTGTACACCGCACTGCTGTAAAGAGAGAAGAACAGCACGGAAAGGCCGATAGCGACAATAAAAATAGCACCAATAATGATAGCCGCAGTCTTTACGGGAACCTTTTTTGATGCAGCATCTGCAACAGGGCGAAGGATTTCTGCTGTCTTTTCCTTTACTGCTGAAAGTGCAGAAGGCTTTTCCTCAAATTCTGTTACCTGCACTTCATCTGCTTCGCCGATTATTTCTTCAGTCAGCTCTTCTGTCTCTTCAATGACATCCTCTGCTTCGTCAAAGCCCAGAGATGCCAGAGGATCTTCAATATCTGTAAACTTCTTATCTTTTTCCTTGCTCATAGCAATACCCCTTCTGAGAATATTTTTGGTCTACCAAATCATTTTCGCATATAAGAGAAAAAAAGGCAAGTGTTTTTATCAGATTAACACAGAAAGTTCAGTGTAAATTCAGCTTTGCAGCACCGTTGAAAATGAGAGAGCGATGTGATATGCTGATGCTGTAAGTACAGAATGCAAAGGAAGGGCAGAATATGGGACTTTTCAAAGAGAAAAAATATCTGATAGAAGAGCCTGAAAAATACGAGAAAAAGGAAAGGGAAGTAATTGTCCTTGCAAGGGAAAATCCATCAGGAAGCAGAATTCCGAACAGGAGCAAGATGTGGAAAGCGGTCGTGCCGCTTCTCGGCTGCATCGACTGCAGAACA
>JAZSNZ010000184.1:0-4348 GCA_045536645.1 Acutalibacteraceae bacterium | reverse complement strand
ATGGTAATCACAGACATTAAGGTAAGAAAAGTTTTCGAAGACGGTCCCATGAAGGCCGTTGTTTCCGTTACTTTTGACGGTCAGCTTGCTATCCACGACATCAAGCTTATTTCTGCAAAAGAAAAGTACTTCATCGTTATGCCGTCCAGAAAAGTCACCGACGGCAGCTTCCGCGACATCTGCCATCCGATCAACGCCGCTTTCCGCGAAGAGCTTGAGCGCGCCGTCATCGCCGCATACGAAAGTGAGCTTATAGCGATCGCAAACACAGAGGACGCCGAGTAATCAAAAGGAAACCCATTTCATTATATCCAAAAAACAAAAGGACGGTTCACCGTCCTTTTTGTTTTTCTCGTCAAACGGTTTTATTCGGTAAAAGTATATCAAATTTCATTTTCCGTGTCAATTGCCTCTTATTTTAATATAGTGCTCGAATATTTTAACATAATGCTTGAATATTCGAGCAGCTTGTGACATAATAACAATACGAACTACAGCGACATGGGAGTTACGGCAGTGAAATTCATATCATGGAACGTAAACGGCTTTCGGGCATGTCTCAACAAAGGCTTCGAAGAGTTCTTCCGTCAGGCTGATGCCGACTTTTTCTGCATACAGGAGACAAAGATGCAGCCCGATCAGGCGGATTTTTCTCCCGAAGGCTACCACAAATTCTTCTTCAGTGCTGTTCGCAAAGGCTATTCCGGCACTGCGGTATACACAAAGCACGAGCCTATACATTACGAATACGGAATCCATTCAAAGCACGAGGACGAGGGCAGAGTAATAACTCTCGAATACCCCGACTTCTATCTTGTCAACTGCTATGTTCCCAATGCACAGCAGGGACTGGCGAGGATAGACTACCGTATGCGATTTGAGGACGACATGAGAGAATATCTCTGCGAGCTTAAGGGTAAAAAGCCTGTTATCTACACAGGCGACCTTAATGTTGCCCATAACGAGATAGACCTTAAGAATCCAAAGACAAACATCGGCAATGCGGGCTTTTCCTATGAAGAAAGAGGGAAGATGACCGATCTTCTCGCTGAGGGCTTTACCGACAGCTTTCGCTATCTTTATCCTGACATGACAGGGGCATACAGCTGGTGGTCATACCGATACAATGCAAGAGCAAATAATGCAGGATGGCGTATTGATTATTTTCTCGTTTCAAATGACATAAAAGACAGGATAAAAAGTGCATCGATATATGGCGAAATTATGGGAAGCGACCATTGTCCCGTAGGTCTGGAGCTTTCGATATAGCGGTAAATATTGACATTATGTAAACAGTATCCCCGAACAGTTGACAAAATTGTAACTTTTTCGTATAATGTTTGTACAAAAGTAAGCTAAAATGCGGAATGTTCGTCGAAATGACGATCAGGAGGTACAATATGGCGCTTAAAAAAACAGTTGCAATGCTTATTGCGGTAATGATATTATTTACCGCCTTTGCATCGAACGGACTTGAGGTATACGCAGCCCTTGCACGTGGAGATAAAAACAGCGATGTAAAGGCAATGCAGCAGAAGCTTGTTGCATTGGGCTATCTTAAGGACACTGCCGACGGCAGCTACGGACCTGCAACCGAAAAGGCAGTAAAGGCTTTTGAATCGGATATGGGTCTTAAGGCAGACGGAAAAGCAGATGACAAGGCTCTTTCAAAACTTTCGGAGATTTATAATTCCACTCCCACTATCAAGGTGACAGGCAGCACTGTCAGAGTAAGAAGCGGAGCAGGAACAAACAACGCAAAAATCGGCACTGTTAAAAAAGGTGCGACATACAGGATGCTTGAGACAAAGGTTGTTTCGGGCAAAACATGGTATAAATTTATGTATGGTACTCGCAACGGCTGGATTGACGGTTCATATGTATCCCTTTCCTATGGAGAAAAATACCGTACAGGTGTTCTTACTGCCGATGAAATAAACGCGAGAACGGGCGCCGGAACATCCTACAGCAAATACAAGGCCTTCGACAAAGGCTATTCATTTAAGATTCTCAGTGAAAAGAACGTTGACGGAACACAGTGGTACAGCTTCATCTATTCGGGAAGAACTCTCTGGGTATCGGGTAAGTATGTTTCTGTAGATGGTGCCGGTGGTTCCGGAAATACAGAATCAACATCCACTGAAACAAAGGCAACTACAACAACCAAAGCCACAACTACTACTACCGAGGTCAACAGCACAACTGCCTCAGCGACAAAAACAGGTACGGTTACAGCATCGCCTGTAAACATCCGTAAGGGTGCAGGTACAAATTACGCAAAAGTCACATCAGTCAAAAAAGGCTATACGTTTACTATAACAGGTCAGAAGACTGTGAAGGGAATAGTATGGTACAGCTTCAAGCGCAATGGTTCGACTGTATGGATAAGCGGACAGTATGTCAAAGTAAGCTCATCTTCCACTGCTGCAACTACAACCACAACAAAGAATGACTCAGGAACTCAGACTATAAAAACAGGTACGGTTACAGCATCGCCTGTAAACATCCGTAAGGGTGCAGGTACAAATTACGCAAAGGTCACATCGGTTAAAAAGGGATACTCCTTTACGATAACAGGTCAGAAGACCGTAAAAGGCGTTGTGTGGTATAGCTTTACAAGAAACGGAGCAACCGTATGGATTAGCGGACAGTTTGTCAATGTAACGACAAAGACTGTAACCACAGCTTCCACAACCACCACAACGAAGCCTACAACAACCACAACAAAGCCCACTACTACAACCACTACCACTACAACAACAACCACCACCACTACCACAACAAAGTCAACAACCTCATCAACTGAATCCACAACTGAGCCGACTTCATCAACGTCTGCAACTACAACCACAACAACAAAGTCGACCACTGCATCAACCACAAAGACAACTGCAGCAGAGGATGAAGAGGATGATAACCTCTACGGACAGGTAACAGGTGTCAATACCTCCCTGAACGTAAGAAAGTCCGCAAGCACAAGTGCATCCAAACTTGGAACCATCAAGAATAAGGATTACGTTGTTATTGTTGATTACACAACCAAGAACGGCTGGTACAAGATAATTTTCGGTAGCGGCTTCGGATGGGTATCATCCGATTACATAGAGCTTGTTGAAAAAGAGGATTATGTATCTGAGCTGGAATTTGCAAAAGATTACTTCTATGTAAATAAAGGTAAGACCAAGAGCATTGCAATTGCAGGTCTCAAGGGTGTTTCATACACAAGCAGTGACATCGAAAAGCTTTCCATAAGCGCTGATGGTGTTGTAACAGGTATTGAGCCGGGAATGTATACTGTGACTGCGAAATACGGTTCCAATGTTGCAACTGCCGAGGTAGTTGTTCTTGCAGAAGAGAAAACTCTCACCGAAGAGCAGCAGAATATGGGCATAAGTGAGCAGGGCGTTGCATTCATTGCAGAATGGGAGGCTGGCGGAAGCACTAACCCTGAT
This sequence comes from Acutalibacteraceae bacterium, assembly GCA_045536645.1. GTDB lineage: Bacteria > Bacillota > Clostridia > Oscillospirales > Acutalibacteraceae > JAISGQ01. The sequence goes on along the minus strand of JAZSNZ010000184.1, from coordinate 896 downwards.
ATTCTCGACGGTGCGGTAGTAGTTTTTGAGCCGTACAAGGATTCATCAGGCTACTGGACCATCGGCTATGGTCACGCAAAGACAACCACGGCAAGCAAAAAGTGGTCGAGAGCAACTGCTATCAAGGAATTTGCAAAGGACATAGAGGCATTTTTCGGTAATGAGATGGAGCTCAGTGCTGACAAGCCTTACCTTACAAAGGAAGAAGCACAGAAACTTCTCATGGCAGACCTCAATCAGGGAACTTATGTAAGTGCCGTCAGAGAATGGGCAGTACGTAATGGTGTTTCCCTTAACCAGAATCAGTTTGATGCACTTGTCAGCTTCACATTTAATCTTGGAACTTCATACTGGACAAGTGATACAAAAAGATTCTATCTGAAATCTGCAATCATTGCTCACAGAAGCGGTGATGATGCAGATTCAGAACAGGTAACAGAAGGCTTCTCAAGATATATCCGTTCGGGCTCGAAATATCTCAAGGGTCTCTATTACAGACGTATGAACGAGGCAGAGATGTTTACATCGGCTGATTACGGCATTGAAAAAGCTTCCAAATTCCCTGTTCCCGGCGGAATAAACTGGTCATAAAAAATAAAAGCGCCGCGTGTCTTATCCGTAACATTTGCGAATGAACGGAAAGCACGCGGCGTATTTATTATTCTTCAGTTTTTGCTGTTATGGTGACCTCTGCGATTCTTCCCACCAACTTTGATATATGCGGCGATATGCTTCGAATGGATGAGATCATGCCGCCTGCAAACTTTGCGATATCTGTATAGCAGGGAAGCTCGTTGAATTTAACAGTCAGTCCGTTTTCTGAAAAAATGAAAAACAGATGCCTCGAATGAGGTGTTTCGGTAAAGGTGAGAAGGATCTCCATTGTGTATTCTCCG
>JAZSNZ010000287.1:0-2949 GCA_045536645.1 Acutalibacteraceae bacterium | reverse complement strand
CACCCTGCCCTGAAGATATCTGTATTTTAATGCAAGTATACCACATTCGATAAATTATGCAATAGGGTTTTGACATTATATATAAATGGTAGTAAAATATACAGATGCGAGGTGAGATGTGGTGGATAGAGAAAACAGCTGTGGCTTTACGGGCCACAGACAGTCCAAACTTCCCTGGGGACAGAATGAAGAGGATATAAACTGCATTTCACTTAAGGAAAGCATCTATGATGCCGTTGAAGCTGTTTATCGCAGCAGACGGCGCCATTTTATTTGCGGTATGGCCACAGGCTGCGATTTTTATTTTTGTGAAGCCGTTTTGGCGCTGCGAGAAGAGCATCCCGAGGTAACTCTTGAGGCTGCAATTCCCTTTGAGGGACAGGCTATGGGCTGGAGTGCCTCTCAAAAGCAGCGGTATCTTCGTCTTGTTTCAGAATGTGACTATCAGACCGTTATCCACAAGGATTATTCTCCCGACTGCTATATGAACAGAAACCGCTATATGGTGGATTCCTCTTCTGTTCTGATTGCCGCCTATAACGGACGCAGAGGCGGCACTATGAATACTCTGCTTTACGCTATAAGAAGCGGCCTTGAGCTTATCCAGCTCCCAATTAACGATTAAGTGGTGTTATATGAAAAAGCTTTTATGCTCTGTGCTTACATTTTCCATATTTGCCTCTCTGCTTTGCACCGCCTCCTTCGCGTGGCAGCCCAGGAGGTTAGACCCTTATGATAATTTTGAGCATGAGCATAAGCTTTTTACCGAGTTCGGCGATGGACTTGAAGGTGCTGATTATCTTGCAAAAGTCTTTTCCGTTGCAACCTCAGGTGCTGCGGGCAATGCCGTTGCTGAGTGCGACGGTAATTTAACAAGAGTAGAGGCCATATCTGCCGCCGCCAAAATCCACAGTATGTATTATCTGGATAACTATGTTTTCCCTGAAACAAAGCCCTGGCACAGATCATACGTGGATTATGCGCTTAAATATATGATTACATCGGGGGAAGCAACTCTCAATTCTTCCGTTACCCGCGGTGAACTTGCACATATGCTCTATAGGGCGTTTCCAAGGCAAAATATGCCCGTTATCAGCTATATTCTTGACGGAAGCATTCCGGATGTGGATGTAGGACATCCTTATGCAGAAGCAATATATTTTTTCTGCAGAGCCGGTGTTTTTTCTGATTTGGATGATAAAGGCAATTTCAGACCCGAAGCAGCTGTCAAAAGGGGAGAGCTTTACTCCATCATCTCGCGTATACTGATTCCCAGTTTCCGCAGCGGAATTAAACTGAATGGTTATGTAGGCTCAACAGTTCCGATTCGTGACGCAGCGGGCGATGAATTTTTCAGTGATGCCTGTTTTATCGGCAATAGTCTTGTTGACGGACTTAGTTATTACAGTGAGCTTGATACGGCCTCTTATTATTCCACCACGGGAATGACCGTTCTATCCGCAAATTCCAAATATAATTTTTATTCTCCCATAGGTACATACGAGACCGCAGTGGGCGCTGCCGCCGCCGGAGATTATTCCAAAGTATATATAGAGCTCGGCATAAACGAGATCGGCTTGGATGTATGGAGATTTAAGGCTTATTATTCTGATATAATTGACCGCCTCCAAAGTTCTCTGCCCGAAGCAGATATATATATTCTTTCTTTGACACCTGTAAATACGAAACGCAATTCAGGCGGAATTTTCACTATGGCAAACGTAAATGCCTATAATGAAGCTCTTAAACTGCTTGCAATTGAAAAAGGCTGCTATTATCTGGACTGCGTGACTTCGATGGTAGATGCGAGCGGATTCCTTTCCGATGGGGACACATGGGACGGAGTTCACTTTTACGAACACAAATATCTGGAGTGGGAGGAGATTATTCGTACCCACTATGTTGATTAAAAGTTGATCTAAAACGGAGGAAATATTTTGTCTGATTCTAAGAAACAAAATTATCTTCATGGCGCCGCCATACTCACATTCGGCGTTGTTTTAATTAAAATACTCGGTGCTATATATAAGATCCCTCTCGGCAATATTCTTGGAGACGTTGGATTCGGCTATTTCAATATGGCCTATAACATTTACAATGTTTTTCTTACTATTGCCACTGCCGGTCTTCCCGTTGCGCTTTCGAGAATGATAAGCGAAGCCAATACTCTCGGCAGACCCATGCAGGCAAAGCGCACTTTCTCTGTTGCCTTTGTAACCTTTGCGGTTATTGGTATTATCGGAACCGCCGCTCTGTCCATATTCCATGTTGAGTTTGCAGTTGGAATGGATTCTCCCAGATCTGCCCAGAGCATTCTTGCCATTGCTCCCAGTGTTTTTTTCTGCTGTGTAATCAGTGCTTACAGAGGATATATTCAGGGTCATGGAAATATGACTCCCACCACTGTCAGTCAGATTATTGAGGTCCTCGTCAAGCTCGTTGTGGGTTTCGCGCTGGCTTTTCTGCTCACACGCAAAGGTCTTGGTCTTCCTGTAAGCTCTGCAGGTGCAATTTTCGGTGTTTCTGCCGGATCTCTGGTTGCTTTGGTCTATATGTTCTATTGCAAGAGACGTGATTACAGCGTAGTGAGCAGCGATAAGCTCGATGTTCCTGATAAAGCAGGCAGAATCTTCAAGAAGCTTATGACAATCGCAATCCCAATTACTCTCGGTGCAAGTGTCATGAGTATCTTTACCCTTATTGACAGCAAACTGGTTTTGTCTCAGCTTCAAAACAGCGCTGGCTTCTCTGTTGCGGAAAGTGATGTTCTCTACGGTGTATATTCCAAGACGGTTACTCTATATAATCTTCCCGCAGCATTCATCACTCCTCTCACCATTTCTCTTGTTCCCTCTATTGCTGCCTGTGTTGCTGCTAAGAAAGGGGAGGAGGGCTGCGAAATTGGTGAAAGCTGCGTAAGAATCGCATCTATTATCTGCATGCCCATGG
>JAZSNZ010000229.1:0-3139 GCA_045536645.1 Acutalibacteraceae bacterium | reverse complement strand
GATAAGGAGCTTAAGGCAACGGATGTTGCATATACTCTCGCACCTCGCATCAATGCCGCAGGCCGTATGGGTCTTGCTGATAGAGCACTTCAACTGCTTATGAGCGAGGACACGGAAGAGGCCGAAGAATATGCAAAGGCTCTGTGTGACGATAATAACCGCCGTCAGAATTGCGAGATACAGATGGCTTCCGAAACAGCAAAGATGCTCGATGAAAACCCCAATCTTCTCTCAGATAAGGTTCTTGTCATCGACGGTGAAGGCTGGAATGTGGGAATAATCGGAATATATGCTTCCAGAATGTGTGAAGGGTACGGAAAACCGTGCATAATAATAAGCAGGGACGGAGACATTGCTCACGCATCAGGGCGCAGTCTTCAGGGCTTTTCACTGTATGAAGCTCTTAAAAACTGCTCTGACCTTCTGGAACTCTACGGAGGTCATGAGCTTGCAGCAGGTCTTACCATAAAGACAGAAAATATCCCTGCTTTCAGAAAAGCGATAAACGAATACGCAGATAAGCTTGATATGATGCCCATGCCGAAGCTTAGAATTGACTGCGAGCTGCAGGCAAAGCACTTAAATCTCGGACTTGTTGAGGCGGCACAGCTTCTCGAGCCATTCGGAGAGGGAAATCCTCTGCCGGTAATCGGCATAATGGGCTGCGTGATAAAAGATATTGTCCATCTTAAAAACGGAGCACATCAGAAACTTATCGTCGGCAATGATACAGGAAGTGCAGAGGTGCTTCTGTTCTCTGTGCAGGACGCATTCTTCCCCTACAGAAGAGGAGATGTGGTGGATATTGCCGTAAAGCTTTCTGTAAATGAATACAGAAACCGTCAGAGTCTCAGTGCTGCGGCAGTGGCAATAAAGCCTTCGGGAATCGACAGGCGCCAGACTATAATAGATGAACGTCTGCACGAAGCTCTTAAAAGGCGTGATGCCCTTACAGATGAGCAGGTTCAGCGGCTCTTGCCCCGGAGGAAGGATATTGAGACAGTATACAGATACCTCAGAGAGAGAAACGGCTTCGGCGGAGATTTTGAGGTTATGTTCTCTGTTCTCTCAAAGCACGGAATAGATAATTTCGCCAGAATGCTGTGCGCCGTTGATGTTCTGCACGAAACGGGACTTGTTACGGTAGCAGGCAGCGGGACAAAGTCGAGAATGACCCTGTCTGAGGTTTCGGGCAAGGTTGATCTTGAAGACTGTGAAACCATGAGGTATTTACATAAATAATATATATTAACTGAAAGGAGTGTCTGCCAATGACTGGAGAGCATAATTCAATGTACCATTCTTATGACGACCTTGTAAATCTGATTGCAAAAAGCGGGAAGGAATATGACGTAAAGCTCATTGAGCAGGCATATCTTTTTGCCAACGAAGCTCATGCAGGGCAGGTGCGTAAATCGGGTCAGCCATATATAGTTCACCCGATATCCGTTGCATTTATCCTTGTAGAGCTTGGCATGGATACAGAATGTATCGTCGCAGCGCTTCTGCATGACGTAATCGAGGATACGCCCGTAGGGCTTGAGGAGGTCATCGAGCGGTTCGGAAAGCGCATTTCCGTCCTTATCGACGGCGTTACAAAGCTTGAAAAGATAACCCATTCATCGAGAGAGGGTCTGTCGAGAGAGGAAACTCAGGCGGAGAATCTTCGTAAGATGCTGTTTGCCATGAACGAGGATATCCGAGTCATAATCATAAAGCTTGCAGACAGACTCAATAACATCAGAACTCTCGGTGCGCTGCCCCCTCAGAAGCAGCGTGATATTGCAAGAGAGACAATGGAGGTCTTTGCGCCTCTTGCACACAGAATGGGTATGCGAAAGGTCAAGGAGGAGCTTGAGGACACGTCTCTGAGATACCTTGACAACGTGGGCTATCAGGCCATTTCCGAGCTGCTGTCTAGACAGCTTACCGACAGAGACCAGTTCCTTGCAAATCTCGAACACACACTTGAGGAAAAGATAAAGCAGTCTATCCCCAATGTGGTTGTATACGGCAGAATAAAGTCCGTAAACGGCATTTACCGCAAGATGTATATACAGGGAAAGGATTTCTCGGAGATATTCGATATTTACGCAGTGCGAGTGATCGTCGATACGGTGGAAGAATGCTATGTAGCTCTCGGTATTATCCATAATGTTTTCATTATGGTCAGAAACCGATTCAAGGACTATATAACCATGCCCAAACCCAACGGCTATCAGTCCCTTCATACCACCGTTCTTGGCAAGCAGTTTACCGAAAACGGCAGAACCATACCCTTTGAGGTGCAGATAAGGACTCAGCAGATGCATTACAAGGCTGAGTTCGGTATCGCAGCGCACTGGAAGTATAAGCAGGGCCTCAAGGGCTCTGACTCTCTGGACGAGTATGTAGGCTGGATACGCCGTCAGATAGAAAACCAGCTTGAGGACAGCAGCGAGCCTATCGTTATCCCTCAGACAGATGAGGTTTATGTTCTCACTCCCAAGGGTGATACAAAGGCACTTCCCAGAGGTGCTACCTGTATCGACTTTGCCTATGCAATACACAGTGCGGTCGGTCACAGAATGATCGGCGCAAAGATAAACGGCAGAATAGTTCCCATAAACTCCGTTATCCATGACGGTGACATGGTGGAGGTCATAACTGCCAAGGACCCCAATCACGGACCGAACCGTGACTGGCTCAATATCGTGCGTACGGGCGAAGCACGCACCAAGATACGCACATGGTTTAAAAACGAGCGAAGAGAAGAAAACATCGAAGAGGGCAGAGAGACAGTCGAGCGGGAGTTCAAGAGAAACGGCATAAGGCTGCCCGATGATAAAATGCAGGCATTCCTCTCAGACCTTGCAGTTCGTGCAAGGCTTGAAAGTGTCGATGATTTCTTTGCTGCCATCGGCTACGGCGGTATAGTGCTTTCCAAGATAATGCAGCGCATTCGCGATGATTATCAGAAGCTGATGAAGAGCATGGAGACTGTGGCGCCCGAAGAGTTGGTCACAAAGCAGCAGATAAAGCGCGGGACTGCCGACGGCGTTTATATCGAGGGCGTTGACAACTGCCTTATAAAGATGTCGAAATGCTGCGGCCCCATGCCGGGCGATGAGATAATCGGATTTATCACAAGAGGCTACGG
>JAZSNZ010000362.1:0-6265 GCA_045536645.1 Acutalibacteraceae bacterium | reverse complement strand
TGAGCGTCTTCACCCGACAGGTCCCAAGAGCAACTATATCTACCACACGGAGGCCCACGATCGCGCCATGCAGGGCGGCATAGACGATGTCGGTCTCGGCGTTCTCTTCGGTCTCGAGCTTTATCGCTATGAATTTGCAGGTCTGCTCATGCACGCAGAGCACCTTGAGGCTGCTTTCGGTGTAGGCCCTCACACCATCAGCGTGCCCCGTGTATGCCCTGCTGATGACATCGATCCCGATGAATTTGACAACGGCATCTCCGACGATATGTTTGCAAAGATCGTTGCTTGCATTCGTGTTGCTGTTCCTTATACAGGCATGATAATCTCCACCCGTGAAAGCCCGAAGGTTCGTGAGCGTCTTTTGCATCTGGGTGTTTCCCAGATCTCCGGCGGTTCACGTACAAGCGTCGGCGGCTATGCCGAAGAAGAGCCCGAAGAGGAAAACTCCGCTCAGTTTGATGTTTCTGACCGCAGAACCCTTGATGAGGTTGTCAACTGGCTTATGAGAATGGATTATCTCCCCTCCTTCTGCACCGCATGCTATCGCGAAGGACGCACAGGTGACCGCTTTATGTCACTGTGCAAGTCGGGTCAGATTTCAAACTGCTGTCTGCCCAACGCACTTATGACACTGAAAGAATATCTCACCGACTACGCAAAGCCCGATACTCAGGAGGTTGGCGAAAAGCTTATAGCAAAGCAGATAAACGATATTCCCAACGACAAGGTTCGAAGCATAGTTGAGGAAAGACTTGATAAAATCGCAAACGGCGAACGTGACTTCCGATTCTAAGGTGATATTATGAGCAATTTAAATCAGACCCCCAGCGGAGAGAGAGTACACATCGCCTTTTTCGGACGGCGCAATGTGGGAAAATCAAGCCTTGTAAATGCATTCACAGGGCAGGAGATAGCTATCGTCTCCGACGTAAAGGGCACTACTACTGACCCTGTGACAAAGGCCATGGAGCTTCTGCCCATGGGTCCTGTGCAGATAATCGACACCCCCGGCATCGACGACGTCGGTGACCTTGGTGAAATGCGTGTTCGCAGAACAAAGCAGGTACTCAACAAAACTGACCTTGCAATTTTAGTTGCAGACGCAGAGGCAGAGCTGGGAGAAGTCGAAAAAGACCTTATCTCTTCATTCAAGGATAAGAATATTCCCTATATACTTGTTTATAACAAGGCAGATTTATTGGACACTGTCCCCCCTGCCGAGGGTAATACAATATGGGTCAGCGCTCAGACAAAGCTCAATATCCACGAGCTGAAAGAGCTTGCCGCTCGCACCGCCGTCAGAGACGAGCCTGCTCAGCCGCTGGTTGCTGATCTGCTTTCGCCCGAGGATACTGTCGTTCTGGTGGTGCCTATAGATAAGGCAGCTCCCAAGGGCAGACTTATCCTCCCCCAGCAGCAGACTATCAGAGATATTTTAGAGGCTGGTGCAAACGCTCTTGTCTGCCGCGACAGCGAGCTTGTCTCAACTCTCGGGAAGCTCTCCGATAAGCCGAGAATGGTTATCACCGACAGTCAGGTTTTCGGCAAGGTGAGCAAAATGGTGCCTTCTGATATTCCTCTGACCTCTTTCTCCATTCTGATGGCAAGGTACAAGGGCAATCTGCCGCAGGCCGTGGCAGGCGCTGTGGCGGTTGACACCCTCAAGGCAGGCGACAAGGTACTCATTGCCGAAGGCTGTACTCACCACAGGCAGTGCGACGATATAGGAAGTGTCAAAATCCCCAACTGGATTCGACAGCACACAGGAATCGAGCCTGAATTTGTATTCACATCGGGAACGCAATTTCCTGATGACGTGAGTGAATATAAAATGGTCATTCACTGCGGCGGCTGTATGCTGAATGAACGTGAAGTCCGCTACAGACTCCGCTGCTGCGAGGATCAGGGCGTACCTGTTACCAATTACGGCATACTCATTGCATACCTCAACGGCATATTAAAGCGCACCGTTGAGCCGTTCCCCGATATTGCAGGGTTGGTATGAAAAAACAGGCTCTCTTTACAAAAGAGAGCCTGTTTCTGTTTTGTAATCTTCATCTATCAGAACATAGGGCAAATTATTATCTCTGCACTGTTCCAAAACCTCAGCATTATCCATAAGCGCAGTATCAACAGTAAAATCTGAATCGTCAAGTCGGTTTTCAATTGCATTCGCATATTTCTTTATATCATCAAAGCGGTTTCTTATATATCCTTCGCTCATCACAAGACAGATATATCTTATATCTTTAAGATACCCCTCATCAAAATCCTTTTTCCAGTCAAATGGCATATAACACCCTTCAACAATAAGACTCTGCTTATTCTCTATGGCCGTTTTGATTATTTCCTTTGTAATGTTCCAAAGGTATGGCACGAGTTCATTATCATCCATTGGGGTAAGCGTGGTGTTGCCGCTTCGGATAAGTCCCATTTTAAGTAAATCCTGTGACATACAGGGGTACTTGTATTCTTCAAGCATTCTTTGGGCAAGGACGGTTTTTCCTGTATGCGATGCACCCGTTATGAGAATTATCATTGCATATCTCCTGTTTTTTCTTCGTCCCTTCTCTCCTTAAGGCAGTTATTTACATACAGCAGGTGTGACACCGCAATAACAACATTACGAAGCATATATTTTTCTTCTGTGTTTGTAACTCCCACTGTCTCGGGCTCTTCCTTGAGGCCGCACACCACCGCCAGCATATTTTCAAGCTCCATACAGAAATAGTTATACGCCGTTTCGGCGTTGTACACCTTCTTCTGCATGGCGAAAAGATGCTCTATGCTTTCCATTGAAAGCACGCTTTTTCCGATACCGACAAAGATAAGGTAGGCGACCTGTTCGGCATAGTACTGTTTTTTTATCGGAGCCTCTATAAGCCCGCCCTTTACATAGTTGCTTACCATGGACGAGGTTATATTAGGACACCCGAGCGGTACTATGCAGCCGTTTATGAATTTGACGACCTGTTCAAGGTACAATCCCACATTCGGTATCTCATTGTAGCGGGGAAGTCTGAAATCTGAAATTTTCTCTGCAAATGCATTTTTTTTACCGTTTTCCATGTTTATTATTTTATATCTATTCTTAAAATCTGTCAATCGGTTTTTCAAAAACTCTTGACACGATATCCGAAAACGCATATAATCAGACTACGGTTTACAATTTCCGATATTTTCTTTTTTCGAGGTTGCTATGAGATATAAGATAATTACCGATTCGTCTTCCGATATGCTCACGCTGAATGCTGAATGCAGCTATTCAAGCGTGCCGCTCAAAATAATCACCGACACCAAAGAGTACGTTGACGATCTCGACCTCAACGTCGATGACATGATCTCCGATCTTCAGAAATACAAGGGCACATCAAAATCCTCCTGCCCAAATATCGGCGACTGGAAAGAAGCTTTTGAGGATTACGACGGCGTTTTCTGCGTAACGATCACGAGCGGTCTTTCGGGCAGTTACAATTCCGCCTCACTCGCCGTGGAGGAATATCTCTCCAAGCATCCCGACAGAAAGGGCGCTGTGCTGGATTCACTTTCCACAGGCCCCGAAAACGCACTTATTATCGAAAAACTCATTGAGCTTATTGAGCAGGGTCTTCCCTTTGAGGAAATAGAAAAGCAGGTTCGGGAATATATGAAAACCACTCACCTTGTTTTCTGCCTCGATTCGCTCAGAAATCTTGCAAACAACGGCAGAGTGAACAAGGCGGTGGCAAAGGTAGTCGGCTTGCTTGGCATAAGAATAATCGGCAAGGCAAGCAACGAGGGCACTCTTGAAATAACCGACAAGGTGCGAGGTGCTGACAAGGCACTTTCCGAGGTTTACGCAAATATCCGCAAGCTCGGCTACAACGGCGGAAAAATACGCATTCACCACTGCCAGAATGAGGCAGCGGCAAGTGCTCTTACCAAAATGATAAGCGCTGATTTTCCCAAGGTTGAGGCAGTTATAGATAAGACAGGTGCTCTTTGCAGCTTCTATGCAGAATCCGGCGGACTTCTCGTAGGCTTCGAGGGCTCGGAAAAGTAAATACTCTGGCGGTCGGTGCAAAAGCTCCGACCGCTTGTGTTTTTTCTTGACTTTAAAATTCATTTAGTGTAAGGTGTTTTAAATCAAAGAACACAAAGGAGTGAAAGCAAATGCCAATTATAAAAAATGAAATCCCCATTTTAGAGTACGACAGCAATAAAAGCTCGGTGATAATGCCTCATCACGATGGGCTGAATCTCAATCTTCCAAGAAAAGCGGTGTTTGCTTTTCTTCGTGACTGCATTGATGATTTTGCAAGAGAACACAACGCAAAAGTGGTTTCCGAATTTGTCTCCATGACGAAGAACTATCCAATATATGTCCTCAATTATAAAGGTGAGGATATCTGCCTCTGTCAGGCTCCTGTGGGAGCGGCGGCCTCTGCTCAGATACTCGACTGGCTCATCGGCTACGGTGTTGAAAAGATAATCAGCACAGGCTGCTGCGGTGTCCTTACTGATATTCCCGAAAACTCTTTTCTCGTCCCTGTCCGGGCTCTGCGTGATGAGGGTACGTCTTATCATTATCTGCCGCCTTCGAGATTTGTCGATATAAACAGGGACGCACTGGCGGTGCTTAAAAATGTTCTGACTGCAAAGGGTCTCCTCTATACCGAATGCACCACATGGACAACCGACGGCTTTTACAGAGAAACCGCAGAAATGGTCGAATATCGCAGAAGCGAGGGGTGTTCTGTTGTTGAGATGGAGTGCGCAGCGCTGGCGGCCTGTGCCGCTTTCAGAGGTGTTCAGTTTGCACAGCTTCTTTTCACTGCCGATTCGCTTGCAAATGTCGAGGAATACGACGAGCGAAGCTGGGGGCTTGATTCTCACAGGAAAGCGCTGGCTCTTTGCTTTGATATTATTTCTCAAATGTGAGGATGGTAATATATGGAGCTTATAAAGCTGTGGGAAGCCGATGCAGAAAAAGCATATGCGCTGCAAAGCTCATTTCTGCAGGATGAAAACGGGTTTATAAATTACGCCTATAAAATCCCCCTCAGTGAGTACCCCCGACACATTCAGCAGATGAAAAACTATTCCCTTTCCGTAGACCTGCCCGAGGGGTATGTGCCTGAAACTATCTATATACTGTCTGATGAAGATAAATATATCGGGCTCTTTTATCTGCGGCATTATCTCAATGATTCCCTGCGTAATGGCTCTGGCCATATAGGCTTCGGCATTTCAAAACCGTACAGAGGAATGGGTTATGCCACAAAGGGGCTTGCGCTTCTGCTGAAAGAAGCTGAGATGATAGTTCCCGAGGAGGAATTCTACCTCTCTGTCAACAAGGATAATCCTGCTTCCCTCAAGGCTCAGCTTAAAAACGGAGCTTACATTCACCACGAAGACGAGCAGAAATACTACACCAGAATCAGGAAAAATGACACAGATATGATATAAATCTCAGATTTTATGTATCTTATTGCTGTGTTTTCTGCTATGATAAGTTTAATTATATTATAGTGCCGAAAGGAAAATGTATATGATAAAGAGTAAGTTTATATCCTCTTTAATTCTTGTCCTTTTGCTGACTGCTTTTCTTGCAGGCTGTCATAACAATGCAGATAAAACTGTGCAATCCGACGTCAGCAGTACCGACGTCAGTGAAACAGAGCCTGATAATTTCGTTGCTACTACGCCTGTTGAATACTACGGTGAGCTGCGTGTTTCCGACAATCAGATAATTTCCGAAAATACAGGCAGAAATACCCAGGTAACAGGAATGAGCTTTTTCTGGTGCAACTGGGGTTCAAAATATTATAAGGCTTCGTACGTTGAAAAAATGGTCGATGAGTTCGACTGCGAAATAGTCAGAGCCGCTTACGGTATCGACGGCTCAGTGCCTTATCCCGAAAGTAAAGTAAGCGATATAAGGACTATTGTGGATGCCGCTATCGACAACGGTGTGTATGTAATAATCGACTGGCACGCACACGACGCTCACCTCAACTCTGCCGAGGCTGTTAAATTCTTCTCCATGATGGCAAAGGAATACGGCGAGTACGACAACGTTATTTTCGAGATCTATAACGAGCCGACACAGGTGGCGTGGTCTGAGGTAAAGACTTATGCCGAGCAGGTAATCCCCGCAATAAGAGAGCATTCTGACAATCTTATAATCGTGGGCACCCCCACATGGTCACAGGATGTTGACAAGGCGGCCGCCGACCCTATTGATGACGACAATGTTGCATATACCCTTCACTTCTACGCA
>JAZSNZ010000204.1:0-1633 GCA_045536645.1 Acutalibacteraceae bacterium | reverse complement strand
GAGGAGCGACTCAGGGGCTCTGCCCCTGAGAACCCTGCCAAAGGACATCGTCCTTTGGAAACCATCGTTTAGCCGTTCATTCGCTCGATTGCGAGGTTTACAAGTCTGTCGATAAGCTGACCGTTATCTACGCCGCAGGCTTCCCAGAGCATGGGATACATGGAAATGCTTGTGAAGCCGGGGAGAGTGTTCGGCTCGTTGAGAAGCACAGCGCCGTCACTGTGGCGAACAAAGAAGTCCATTCTGGTAAGTCCCGAACAGCCGAGATGCTTGTAGGCCTTGACTGCAAGTCTTCTGACTTCTGCTGCGGACTCTTCGCTGATTCGTGCAGGAATGAGAGTCTCAGAGCCGATGCCGTTATATTTGCTTTCAAAATCGTACCAGTCATTTGCGGAAACGACCTCGCCAACAACGGAAGCCTCTGCGTTGTTGCGGTTGCCAAGTACCGCGCACTCGACCTCTGCACCGAGGATTCCCTCTTCGATAACGATCTTCGGGTCGTGCTCAGCGGCCATATTAACAGCCTTGATAAGCTCCTCTCGGTCAGAACACTTGCTGACACCTACGGAGGAGCCTGCGTTTGCAGGCTTTACAAAGCAGGGGTAGCCAAGCTTTTCTTCTATTTCAGCACACCACTTTTCGGTGTTTTCGGAAAAATCATCGGAATAGAACCAGACGAAAGCGGCCTGAGCGATTCCGCCGTGCTCGAGCATGGAGTTTGTCAGAGCCTTATCCATGCAGATGGCGCTGGAAGCAACGTCACAGCCAACGTAAGGAATGCCTGCAAGCTCAAGAAGACCCTGCATTGCGCCGTCCTCGCACAGTCTGCCGTGCATGACGGGGTAAACGGCATCGAGTCTTATGGTGCGTACACCCTCTGCGCCCATGACCACAAGGCCGTGAACATTGGTGTCGGGAGAGATAAATGCAGGAGTGACCTTATCCTGCTCCCATGAGCTGTCGGCAAGCTTTTCAACATCGCCCTCATAGAGGAACCAGCAGCCGTCACGGGTTATGCCTATCATGACAACATCGTATAAATCACGGGGAGTCTTATTTATAACTGTGGTGGCACTTCTCAGAGAAACTGCATGCTCAGAGGATTTGCCGCCGAAGATTATGCCAAGTGTTTTTTTGCTCATATAATCAGCTCCAATACGTATTTCGCATCGCGTCATTACATTGTAGCACAATCGAAAATGGTATGCAACTATAAATATAGGCTTTTTAAGTCACAAAGTTACGTTACTCTGCTTATTAACTGATAAACATTACAATATAGAAAATTGTGCAATATTAACATTGAAAATTAACAAATGTGAATGTATAATGTAGATGATAGATAGAAAGTGAGGTTTTTCACATGACAATAAACGATCTTGCTGATTTTGTTGCTCCTTATTACGACAAAAAAGACATACTCCATAACAATGCTCACACAAAGAGACTTGTAAAGATGGTCAATAAAATCATCGACAAGGGCGGCTACAGGGACGAGGTCAGATACGACAACGTTATCTGCGCTGCGTATCTTCACGTTATGGTTAAAAACGAGGCGGACAGAGCTTTTGATTGGCTTGTTTCACACGGAATTTCCGAGCCGCAGGCGAAGAATATTAAAGTCGGAGGCCAA
>JAZSNZ010000036.1:0-5723 GCA_045536645.1 Acutalibacteraceae bacterium | reverse complement strand
GATTCTGAGCAATGCTTTCCCGTAATCAGCACACCATTGACAGCAAAACAATTAAGCAAACTATCGTTCGGGTAGCTTTCTGCAGGCTTTTCCTCAATGAGATTTACATCATATCCGTTTATTTCAAGTGCATAATTTGTTGTGAGTATGCAGCCTTTACCAAGATGACAGCATTGAATGTCTGCATGATTCATAATCGGAGCAGGAAGCCTTCTGTCATTTTGTGCAGTTATCACTCCCACTCCCCTGCTTTTCATTATTTTATTGATTTCCGCATTATTGCCGCAAAGTATGGTTGTTACTTTTTTATCAGGCAGATGCGGTGTGTTGATCAATTCCATATAAAACAGCTCCAATGCAGCGAATAAAAAATAAATCAGGGGAAAAATAAACTCGAAAAATCAGATTCAGGTGATAAAAATGAACTTTATTCCTTGTACAAGCGAATGCAGATATCAGTTTGACGGACGGTGTGAGCTTGCAGGAACCACATCAATACTCAGTGACAACTCAGACCGCTGTCCTTTCTATAAAAAACGTGAAGCAGAGCTTTTTCTGCCCGGAAGAGGCTTCGATGGTTTTACCTCAGTGCAGCAGCAACGTCCGCTATATCATTAGCTCCGATAAGCTTTATCTTACTGCCTGACGAAAGCTTTACAGAATCTGCGTTGTGCTTCGGTAGTATGCACCTTGTAAAGCCAAGGCGCTCTGCCTCCTTTATTCTTGTTTCAGCGTGGGATACAGAGCGTATCTCTCCTGCCAAACCAAGCTCACCGAAAATAACAACATCGTCGCTTATAACGGTGTCTGTAAGGCTGCTTATGAGTGCTGCGGCGACAGCAAGGTCTGCCGCAGGCTCATCTAGCCGCAAGCCGCCGACTATATTTACATATGTATCGGACTTGTGAAAAAGATATCCTGCTCTTTTTTCAAGAACAGCTATAAGCAGAGCAAGTCTGTTATGATCGAAGCCTGTTGTCATTCTTCTGGGGTTTTCATAAGCTGACGGACAGGCAAGCCCCTGAACTTCTGCAAGTATGGGGCGTGTTCCCTCCATCACACAGGCAACGCAGGAGCCCGATGCTCCCACAGGCCTGCCCGAAAGCAGCATCATTGAAGGGTTTTCAACCACAACGAGACCGTGGTCACTCATTTCAAAAACACCTATTTCATTTGTTGAGCCGTAGCGATTCTTGACAGCCCTGAGTATTCTGTAGGACATATTCCTGTCGCCTTCAAAATATAAAACGACATCGACTATATGTTCGAGTACCTTGGGACCTGCCAGGGCACCGTCCTTGTTTACGTGTCCTACCAGAAAAACAGGTATGTCACGCTGCTTTGCAACTGCAGTCAGATAGTTTGTAGATTCACGTATCTGCGTAACACTTCCCGGAGAAGAAGCAACAGAGGAAAGTCCCATTGTCTGAATGGAGTCTATGATAACTATATCGGGAGACATTGTACCGATGTGTTCTGCAACTATCTCAACGCTTGTTTCTGTTAAGATGTACAGTGCATCAGACGTTACACCAAGCCTCATGGCACGAAGCTTTATCTGCTTTGCAGATTCTTCGCCCGAAACATAAAGCACCCTCTGCCCTTTTCCCAGATGTTCGCATATCTGGAGCAGAATGGTCGACTTTCCTATACCCGGGTCACCGCCAACGAGAATAATTGATCCTTTGACTATGCCGCCGCCGAGAACTCTGTCAAGCTCTCCGAGTCCTGTGTTATAACGAAATTCGGAGTTTGTTTCTATCTCGCTTATCTTTTTTGGAGATACTCCGTAAGAGGCTGCCGTACGTACCGTAGAAGGAGCGCTGTCAGACTGCTTTACAACCTCTTCAAATGTGTTCCACTCACCGCAGTGTGGACATTTTCCAAGCCATTTTGAATTTTCATACTCGCAGTTTGAGCAGATATATACACTTCTTATCTTTGCCATTATTACACATCCTTAAGGTATGTTAAAACCGCTATGCAGATGGTTTTTGCCAGCATATCCTGATAATTATCAGAACAAAGCAGTATCTCCTCCTCCCTGTTTGAGAGAAATCCACATTCTACAAGCACTGCAGTATTCTGGGCGTTGTAAAAAAGATACAGATTGCTTCCTGCAGCTGTGACATTCCTCGGCTTCCCCGAATGCATCTCTGCATTCAAAGCACTCTGAATATACTCTGCCAGAACTTTGCTTGAAGCTTTATTTGGAGAATAAAAAACCTGTGCGCCACGCACCGAGGGAATATCGATGATATTCTGATGAATGCTGATGAGAATTGAATCGGGATAAAGCTTGGTCAGAGCAAGTCTGTTCTTTAAATCGCTTGCCTTCTTCTGCCTTACGGTCGATGCATCAGCGTCATGAATTGAAATGTCCGTTTCCCTTGTCATTACTACTTTATAGCCAAGTATCGACAGCTTGCTTTTTAATTTAAGTGCTATCTGAAGATTTATATCCTTTTCAACAGTGCCCGAAGCACCGACTGCACCACCGTCAATACCGCCGTGGCCGGGGTCGATGATAACAACAGGCTTTACCCCTGCCCTGTTCATACTCGCAGGAATATCGCCCTTCGATGCTGAAAAGACCATAATCAGTGCACAAACCAGCAGAATAACAAATGCAATTACAACCAAAACTGTTCTTTTCATATTATCCCTCCGCTATATTACTATAGCGAAGGGATAAACATTATTACTTATCTGAAAGCATTTGTGCCGCAGTTTCAAGCACTGCATCAGTTATGCTGTCGCCGCTTATTATGCGTGCAAGCTCACGTTCGCGTTCTTTATAGTCAAGCTTTGAAACTACCGTCGAAGTCTTGCCGTTTTCAGCCCTTTTGCTTATAAACAGGTGTTCGTTTGCACGTGCTGCTATCTGAGCTAAATGTGTAACACAGATTATCTGTCGTGCAGCGGAAACTTCCTTAAGCTTAAGTGCCACCTTCTGTGCCGCTTTGCCGCTGATGCCTGTATCTATCTCATCGAATATAAGAGTATCCACATTATCCTTGTTTGCAAGTACATTTTTAAATGCCAGCATTATACGGCTCAGCTCACCGCCGGAGGCTATTTTTGCAAGGGGTTTGGACTCTTCGCCTATATTTGTGCATATGAGAAACTCGATACTGTCACAGCCGTTTTCAGTAAGATTTGTTCGCTGTGCATTGACAGAAAGTCTGACAGAGGGCATATCAAGGAATGAAAGCTCCTCTTCCACCTTCTTTGTAAAGGCTTCTGCGGCCGCAAGGCGTGATGCTGTTATCAGATTTGCAGCTTCCTCGAGTCTCTTTAATGTTTTAAGTCTCTTTTCCTCCAGCTCCTGACGAATCAGTTCGCTGTTATCTATCATATCAAGCTCTTTTGATGCTTCCTCAAGATAATCAATAGCCTCTTTCTCAGAGCCATAGCGTTTGATTATTTTTTCAAGAACTGACAGACGATTTTCTATCATGTCAAGCTCTTCAGGGTCAAACTCAAGAGCGGACAGCTCTGCGCGCAGGGTATCTGCAATATCCTCGAGCTCATAGGAAGACTCTTTTAGCCTTGAGGATAAGGCTTTGACCTGCGGAAAGACTGAAGATACTGAAGACGTAGCTTCATAAGCGGAGGAAACAGCCTCGCAGGCGCCGTTTGAATCTTCATCTCCGTGGAGAAGACCAACTGCAGCAGACAGTGCCTTGCTGATATTTTCAAAATTTCTGAATATACTGCGCTTTTCAATAAGCTCAGCAGCTTCACCGTCCCTGAGTTCTGCATGGCTTAGCTCTTCCACACGGTATCTGAGCATATCTGCCCTGTTCTGCTTGTCCTTCTCGTCTGCATCGAGCTTTACTATCGCAATTCTTATCTGCTTGTATTCGTTGTAGATTGCCTTGTATTTTTCGAGCAGTTCTGCATTTTCCGCCAATGCATCAATATACAGGATATGGGTGTCGGGATTTAAAAGTGCGGTGGTCTCGTGCTGACCGTGAATGTTTATAAGATATCTGCCTACTTCTTTCAGCGCTGCCACGGTAACAGGTCTGCCGTTTATGCGGCACTGGTTTTTGCCGTCTTCACGAATCTCTCGGGAAATAAGAAGCGAGCCATCCTCTGCCTCTATCCCCTGTTCCTGCGCGGCCTTTAATGCAAGCAAACCTACTTTATCAAACTGTGCACTTACAAAAGCCTTGTTTGTGCCTGTTCTGATAAGGTCACGGCTCGTTCTGCCGCCCAGTACAGCATTTATGGAATCGATAATTATCGACTTTCCTGCGCCTGTCTCACCTGTGAGTACATTAAAGCCTTCATTGAGTTCACATTCCACTCGCTCTATTACAGCTATGTTTTCGATATACAACCGACTAAGCATCTGTTCACCTTCCGAAAAACTTGTTCAGCTCAGAAACAAGAGCAAGAGCATCATCAATACCGCGGCAGAGAACAAAGATAGTATCGTCACCTGCAAGAGTACCGACAACGTTATCAAAATGCATCGAATCCATGGACGCACAGACAGCCTGAGCCATGCCTGTGTGGCAGTGCAGGCAGACAATGTTCATTGCGCTGTCGATTGATACAACCGCTTCATTGAACATGGAAAGAAAACGCGAGGGCATATCCTGTGTTTTCTGTTCTGCGACCACATATTTGTATCTTCCGTCTGCACCAAGGCTTTTTACAAGGCGCAGTTCCTTTATATCTCTCGAAATCGTAGCCTGAGTGACAACAAAGCCTTCCGCACGAAGCATATTGAGAAGGTCTTCCTGTGTCTCAACACTCTTATTTTTTACAAACTCGACTATTTTCAGCTGTCTTTTTGTTTTCATCTGATCCTCAATCCTTAAATTTGGTCTTAAGTACGTCGTAGAAGCAGTCATCCTTTATTCGAATGAGCTTGACGTAAGATTCTGAACGGCGAATTTCAACATATCCGCCCTTGTCTATCTTCATAGGCTCTTCTCCGTCAACAGTCAGGAAGATATCGGTGTTGGAATTAGCTGCACCCTTTGCTCTGAGTACAGAGTGCTTTGAAAAAATCATGGGACGGGAAAGCAGAGAGTGGGAGCATATAGGGGTCAGCTGTATGCAGTTAATCATAGGGTCGATAACAGGTCCGCCTGCTGAAAAAGAATAGGCAGTGGAGCCTGTAGGGGTTGAAAAGATAACGCCGTCAGCACGGCAGTTTATATCCGTGTTCTCATTGAAACCTATCACAAGATCCAGTATTCTCGACTGTGCACCACGTGAAATGACAGCATCATTAAGTGCGTGCATGGTAGCTATGCATTTGCTGTCAGCATCTAACAAAGTAACCTCAAGCATCATTCGTTTTTCGGTGGTGTAGGTATTTTCAGTAAGTGCAGAAAGGGAATCAAGCTCGTGTTTTTCAAGACCGGACATAAATCCAAGGCGACCTGCGTTTATGCCAAGAACAGGCTTATCATACAACGCAGCCGCTTTTGCTGATCTGAGTATAGTACCGTCACCGCCGACGGAAATGACTGTGTCACACTGTGATATTCTTTCAAGCTCAGAGGCTGAAAACACTCTCGAATAATCAGGAGTGCAGTCAAGAATATCTACCTCGCAGCCAAGCTCACAAAGCTTTTTATGTATCTCTTCAGTGCAGGCAACGGCATCATTTTTATCGTAATTCGGAATAATAAGTATTTTCATAATTCCACTTGCTTTCCTGAATCAAGTTCAAGGTGGGATTCCTTAACAACAGATTG
>JAZSNZ010000146.1:0-2055 GCA_045536645.1 Acutalibacteraceae bacterium | reverse complement strand
CTGTGTTATATAATGAAAAATTACACGAGGAGTGCGGTCTGTTCGGTATCTATCTGAACAACGAGAATGTCAATGCCGCTCAGTGCGTTTATCATGCACTTACTGCACTCCAGCACAGAGGTCAGGAAAGTGCAGGCATTGCAGTCAATGACCGTGGTGTTTTCAAGTATCACCGTGACCTCGGCCTTGTCAGTGAGGTTTTTACAGGTTCCTGTCTTGATGACCTTGACGGCCAGATTGCTATGGGACATGTCCGTTATTCCCCTGCAAGTTCCAATAATCCAGCTAACACGCAGCCCCTTGTTATGCGTTATGCAAAGGGTACTATCGCTCTTGCCCACAATGGCATGCTCACAAACACCAATGAGATAATCGAAGAACTTGCTCACAGCGGCGCTATTTTCCAGACTACCTCTGATGCCGAGGCTGTGGCTTACCTTATCGCCAGAGAGCGTCTGCAGGTACATAGTGTTGAGGCCGCCATCAAAAACGCCATGAAGCACCTTCACGGTGCATACTCAATGCTTCTTATGAGCCCTCAGAAGCTCATAGCTTTCCGCGATCCTCACGGATTCAGACCGCTCTGCATGGGCAAAATAGATAATGCGTATGTTTTCGCCAGCGAGTCCTGCGCGTTTGATGCTATCGGTGCTGAATTTGTCCGTGATGTTGAGCCGGGCGAAATAATTGTCTGCGACAAGGACGGCATTCATTCCGATACTGAGCTTTGCGGACAAAAAACCAGCCGCTGCATTTTCGAATATATTTATTTCGCACGCAGCGATTCGGTTATCGACGGTGTTTCCGTTTATGAGTCCCGCCGTGCTGCCGGCCGTGAGCTTGCAAGACAGATGCCTGTTGATGCAGATATTGTAATCGGTGTTCCTGAATCGGGCATCGATGCTGCTGTAGGTTATTCCGAAGAATCGGGTATCCCTTATGCAAAGGGCATTATCAAGAACAGCTACATAGGCAGAACATTCATAAGACCCGCTCAGTCCGAGCGAGTCAGTGCAGTTCGCCTTAAGCTCAATGCTCTTAAAAGCGTTATCGGTGGAAAGCGAGTTGTCATGTTGGACGACTCAATCGTCCGCGGCACCACAATGAACCGAATTGTTACCATGCTCCGTGAGGCAGGCGCTACCGAGGTTCATGTCCGTATAAGTTCCCCCCTATTTCTCTATCCCTGCTACTACGGAACTGACGTGCCCGATGCCAAGGATCTCATCGCCAATAACCACAGCGTTGAGGAGATCTGTGAAATCATTGGCGCTGATTCTCTCGACTTCCTTAAGCTTGAAAACGTTCGCTGCGCTCTGTGCGGCAAGGATCTCGATGTATGCACCGCTTGCTTCGACGGCAATTTCCCCGATGGTATCATCGACTCCGTAAGCAAGTATGAAAAGCATATCTGAGGACAGTCTTTTATATTTCGTCATTAATAATAAATTATATATAAGAGGTGTTTCGTATGGAAAACAATAAGCGACCCGAAACAATGGAACGAATCACTACACCTGAGCTTGCTGCCAAGTTTATCGACGAGCAGGTTGCCCAGGTACGTGCACAGGTCGGTGACAAGAAAGTCCTTCTTGCTCTCTCCGGCGGTGTTGACTCCTCTGTTGTCGCAGCCCTTCTCATCAAGGCTATCGGCAAACAGCTTGTCTGCGTTCATGTAAACCACGGTCTCATGCGTAAAGGCGAAAGTGAGCAGGTCATCGAGATTTTCGGCAAGGAGCTCGACGCTAACCTCATCTACATCGATGCGACCGACCGTTATCTTGCTCTCCTTGACGGCGTAAGCGATCCCGAAACAAAGCGTAAAATTATCGGCAACGAGTTTGTTTACATCTTCGATGAGGAAGCTGCTAAGCTTGAGGGTATCTCTTTCCTCGCTCAGGGCACTATCTATCCCGATATCATCGAATCTGACGGCGTTAAGGCACACCACAACGTCGGCGGTCTTCCCGAAGACATGAAGATGGAGCTTGTTGAGCCGGTCAGACTGCTTTACAAGGACGAAGTCCGTGTAGTCGGCGAAGCTCTCGGTCTCCC
>JAZSNZ010000142.1:0-10879 GCA_045536645.1 Acutalibacteraceae bacterium | reverse complement strand
TATCTGTATAATATCGATGTTGCTTATGTCAAACTCTTTGTCGTTCTCATTTTCTGCATTTCGAAGATTGATCTTATCAAGGTACTGCTCTATCGGAAGATCGCTGATTAAAAAGTCAACGTATCTGTCTGTTACTTCATCAGCATTACCATCCATTAAAACGCAGCCGTTGTTCAGCCAGATTGCGCGATTACAAAAACGCTTCACAGAATGCACATCATGGGTTACAAACAATATTGTCTTTCCCATATTAACAAATTCAGTAAACTTTTCCATGCATTTCATCTGGAAACGTATATCTCCAACGGCTAAAGCCTCATCTACAATAAGAATGTCAGGATCAACATTGATCGCAACCGCGAAGGCAAGTCGCACAAACATACCGCTGGAATATGTTTTTACAGGTTGGTTAATATAATCTCCAATGTCAGCAAAAGCGAGTATTTCCGGAATCTTTTTTTCTATTTCTGTTCTGCTTATTCTCATTATTGAAGCATTGAAATAAATGTTCTGCATGCCTGTATATTCCATATTGAAACCGGCACCCAGCTCAAGAAGAGCTGTAACCTTTCCGTTGATTTCAACGGTTCCGGATGTTTGATTAAGCACACCGGCAAGAATTTTAAGAATTGTGGATTTTCCTGAGCCGTTTCTGCCGATTATACCGACGATTTCACCTTTGCTTACTCCAAAAGAAACATCATTCAGTGCATAATACTTCTTGTGATAATCCTGTTTCTTACCTATTCTCATCGCTTCCTTGAATCTGTCTTTTGGATTATCATATATTTTATATATTTTTGAAATATTATTTACCTTAACAACCTGCTCCATTATTTTGTCCATCTCCTACAGCACATCTGAGAAATGCACCTTTAGTCTATTGAATATTTTTGTTCCGATGATGTATGTCCCGAATGAAGCACACCAGAAATAAATACTCCACATCGGCTTTTCCCAAAACCATACTTTCCTCAGGAATGAATCTCTGAATCCATCTACCATGTAAAAAACAGGGTTAATTTTAAATATTTTCTGCAATATCGGTGATATTGTTGTTGTCATATTCCACATGATTGGTGTAAGCCAAACACCAATTGTCAATATTATATTTACAATCTGAGTCATGTCTCTGAAAAAAACCGTACAGGCTGATGTTATGTAAGATAATCCTAACACAAAGAATGACAGACACAGGATATAGTATACAAGCTGCAGCAGATACAAGTCCACACCATACCCGTAAATAAAACATGTAACTGCAACTATTCCAACAAAAAACAAATGAACAAACAGCGCAGATGAAACTTTTAAAACAGGCAGAATCTCAACATTGAAACGCACCTTTTTTACAAGGTAATTATACTCTATGAGTGATGCTGAAGCGCCGGCCCAAGCCTCTGAAAAATAAAACCACGGAACCAGACCTGACATAAGGAAAAGAATAAACGGATAATCACTGACGCTTCCCGAACGAAGACCTACCTGAAATACAAACCAATACAATAAAATAGTAATTACAGGCTGAACATACGCCCAGAACAGGCCAAGGTATGATCCTGCAAATCTGGCTTTGAAATCATTTTTCACCAGTATCCAGAATACTTCCTTTTCTCTGTAAATATCCATAGGAACAGATATTAATGTATCCATACTGAATACACCTGACAAAAAAACCGCATCAACACCAAGGCAAATCAGAACTTTCAGAATCCATGAGCTTATTCCTGTATCGGAACTGAAAAGAACATATATATTAATCAGTATAGCAATCAGTATAAGCACCCCGGATGCTATTCTTCTTTTGCTTATCATTGCCTTTACCTTCTTCCAATGTTTTTTATACGGTTCCATACCTTTTTACCTGCACGGTATACAAAAACACATGGTTTGAATATCCACATATCTCTGTATCTTTTTTCGCCTTTTCTCCATATGAATCTTCTTCTGTTAAGTTTTTCAATGTATTCATTTTTCTCATTTAATTCTTTTTCAAGATCAGCAATAGTTTTCTTCAATCTCAGAGCATATGCATCTTTTTTATATGCCAGCCAATTACAGGTGCCCAAATCCACACGACACTGCTCAATTTCCTCTCTGAGCTTTTTTATCGTATTGTGAAGCTCAGAATTTTCCCTGTTCACCCGGGACATTACCTCGCGTAATTCAACTGTCTCCCTTTGCTGTTTTGAAATTTCCTCCAGATATTCCCCTCTCATATCTTCATTCATCTTCTGCAGCGCTGCGTTCATCTCCTGCAAAGCCGCATTTATCTCTGTAAGGGCATTTTTTTGAGAAATTTCATTTACCATATTGGCAAATACGTTCATATAAGCTCTCTGCAGCAACCGCAGATAACCCTCACTCCATATAAATATATCCGCATCTATAACAAGCTCATTTCCGTTTTCCTCGATCTCCACATAAATCATTGGATCATCTTCGATGAAAATATATCCATTTTCCAGTTCATCATGTGAAGAGCAGATCAGACCAAGCTCTTTATTTCCCTGTCGGAAAGAAATGTTCTGGACAATACAATTCTGATTTTCAACAGGATCTAATCGTACTCTTTTTATTTTCGACGTATTTTTTATCTCGTAGTGGACATGATAGCTTCCGTTTTCTGAACGTACAGCATAAACTTCTGTACAGCCATCCGCAGAGAAATCACTTCCTGCGTCGATGTATACAAGACACTTTATGGCCGGTTCTTTCACAGACATCACAAAATCCGATTTTTTGCACTTATCCAGTGTAACAATAAACTGATACACTTCTCCGCACTGTCTTTCCCTGAGCAGATTTTCAAGAAGAATATTTTCTTCCCTTTTCATTTCAGCAAACTGCTCAGTACAACCGGTTTCGCAATACGTTGCCGTTATCTTACTCAAAAACAGGCCACTGTACTCCGCCATTGAATAGATGTTTTTCAGTCCCCAGAAATGGACATGCGTATCATCTAAAATACCTATACTTGTATAGTCAAAGCGCTCGTCATACGCCTTCAAAAGGACATCATTGTGAGTAATATTGGGGATTGATATATAAATTTTGCCCGTATCATTCAATAACTCCGCAGCTTTTTCAACAATCTTTTCCGGGCACTGCAAATGTTCAAGAACATCCGCAAAAATAATAGCATCGAAAGAAATCCCCTTAAATCTTTCTACCCAACTAAGTGTCTGAATGTCATCACAAATTCCATCCTCTGCATATTGTATAGCAGCATTAAATGCCTCCGCATCATACTCTACAATATATACCTTGCAGGAAAGTTCTTCTTTCATATAACGTGTCATTCTACCAAATGCACACCCAAACTCAAGAACAACAGCGCCTCTTTCAATTTCCCCAATAATGAGTCCCGTAGAGGATTTATCGGATACATCTATTTTAAAATCATACTTAGACATTCAAGTCTCACTCCAATATTTCAGCCTGTTCAGCTTTTAGTTTTTCTCTGCCTGAAAACCTTTTTGTATTGCTTGTACATAAATCCAAAAAGCTTCTTGATTTGCTTCTTAAAAGGAAAATTTTTCCGGCTGAAGTGTTTAAATATTTTGTACCCAAGACTCTGATTTACCTCCATCATCGATGCCTCAAGCTCACTGACTCTTCTGATCAATTCAGCATTTGAAACGTTACCGTAACCCACAGCATCTTTCTGCCCCATAGTATAGGCACTGTAAATCGCTTCTTTATCATAGTCTCCTGCCCGTTTTTCCGAAATGGCAAATGTACGATATATCTCTGCATATTCAATACACATTTCTGATATGGATTTATGCTTATAACTCCTTACTTTATCAAGCATTTCGTCAAATCCGGCCCGGTCATTGAAAATATTCTCAATAGTTGCCAGAATATCTTTTGCTGAAGCATCTTTTGCAACAATCCATCCTGTCTGCTCGCTGCGAAGTCTTTCTCCCACGGCACCTATATCTGTTCCAAGAACAGGAATGCCGGAAAGCTCTGTTTCTGAAACTGTGTAGCAGAAGGTTTCTGCCCAGATGGGAAGTATGCAAACAATATCAATAAGATTCTGATTGAGAATCTGTTTTACATCCTCTCGCCTGTACCAACCTGTCTTATGTACATAGCTTTTTTCCAGGGAAATAAGCTTCTCATCACCGATTCCTCCAATAATGTACCAGTCATACTTATTTCCGCCCTGTTGAATCATCTGACAGGCTTTGCTGCCTCCCTTTGCTTCGCTCAATCCGCCAAGGAATGCAATTCGCCTGCGTTTCTTATCACGTTTTTTATAGCCTGTAATCTTTATAACTTCACTGTAATACTCTTCTTCACCGTTGATTATCAGGATCTGTATTTTCAATGTTCCTGATTCAAAGCAGCCATCGGGTATTCTGACAGAGAAGCTGCAATGCTGATACAACTCCGATTTCGCTTCTGCAATATCCTTCCTGTTTATACTCATTGTTCGATATTGCTCACGTTTTCCGCTGCTGTCCTCAACGATGAGATAAACCTCATTATCAGCTCCGTCTTTGCCCTCACGGTATGCCCATCCGCTGATTACATAGTCTGTTTCAAAAACACTATCAAGTCTGTAATTGAATCCTTCCGTTGATCCTTTTCTGAATTCCACATGCTTTGTTGCAAACGGATCCATACCATGGGTAACAACACGGATTCTGTCAGACACTTCAGGATATGTCCGGGCATATATTTGCTTTGCAGCATCTGAGGGCGTGATCAGAATATCACAGGCCTCCAGTGCCTGTCGGCATTTTTCTCTCCAGAACTGTATATACGATACCTGATCGGCAATCCCAAGTTCCTTTTTCAGGCACTGGGCACAATTCTCCCCGCATCCGCCGCAGAAATTCGATCCGTTTTCCAGAAGAACTACTGTAGGGCAAATATAATAATAATCATGCAGTGTCATCATAAGGGGGATTTTCATTTCTTTTGCTATGTCGAAAATATCAAATGATAATCCCTGTATATGCTGTACATGGACAATGTCAATCGAAAAAGCATTCAGGATTTCACGATAAATTTCAGCAATTTCCTTGTTATGAAATTGCTGAAATTCATTTTTTGCTCCTACATAGAACTTAAAGGATATATGCTCATTTTCCAGATAGACCGTCAGCCGCAAAATCTGCTCATCTCTGGACAGAACAAACACATTATTATCCTGTCGCAGATTATCCATAAGATCTTTAACATGAAACTGTGTACCACCGATATTATTGCTTGCATCTTTTCTGAAATCGGCATGCAGAACATACAGAATGTTCTTTTTACCGTTCTTCAGCTTTGCAAAAATATCCACATTGCTTCGCAGATACTGATGTGGGTTATCCCGAACGTACTCCGCATTCTTCTGAATCTGTTTCGGATAACGCTGAAGAAGAATCTGCTCGTGTTTTGTCATAAGCTCTTTCTTTTCTTTGCTCAGAAATGATGCTGTTCCACTATGATAAATATATGTATCATCACACAGGACATGGTAGTATCCCATTTGTTCGGCTCTCCAGCAAAAGTCATTTTCTTCTCCATATCCTTTTTGAAAAGTTTCCTGATCAAACAAACCAACTCGTTTTATAACCTCATTTTTAATAAACATGCAAAAGCCCACAGCAACCGTTATTCTGGGATATTTTTTCATGCTGCGTTCTTCAATAATGAGGGCATATTCGTCAATTGACAAACCATACGGGACTGTATTATTCTCACAGAAATTTGGAATCGAACAAAGAGTTGCATTATTTGAAAAAGGTGTTACAGTACCGATACATGGATCTGAATACGCACATTCAACAATTTTATCAATCCATCTCTGAGTCACAACGGTATCCGTATTAAGCAGCAATACATCCCTGTCGGAATATTGCATGCCTCTGTTCACCGTTGCAGAAAAACCGATATTTCTTTCATTCTGAAGAACCACAAGTTCCGGTGCTTCTATGCTTTTCAAATAATCATAAACATTTTCATCCGGACTTTTATCGTCTATAAACACTACGCGGTCAACACTCAGATCTGTGTGCCTCAATATACTGCTTACACATATTTTCAAATCTTCCAACGCGTTGTATACGGGTATAACAATATCAATTCCATTTCTTTTTTTCACTATATCACCTTAATACACTAAAAATCAATTATCGGTGTATTACCACCCCGGAAAATATCATCACGTCAGTAAACGCTCTCTTTGCCGTATAATATTGAAACTTTTAGAATTGAATTTTTAAATAATTTTCTAAAAAAACGATTCGAAAAAAATTTAATTTTTCACTTACTATTTTATGAAAACTTCACCTTTTTTCAATAAGGCATAGTAAAAGCTCATATATTATACATCCTTCAAAAAACTAAGTCAAGAAAACACTTCATGAATAAAATTCAGCATTATATACTCTGTTATTTTTGAATTAATTATTCTTCTCTGTTTCAATTGTTTGCTTATTCAGAAAAGTAACCATCAGATTAACAAATAAGCCTTTCAGTCTTTTGTAAAATCTAAATACTAAACTATTTTCAACCAGTATTCTTGCACTTGCATTTTTGCATAAATAACGCTTGAAAATCCACAAATATATGTTATAATTTAATAAAATAAACTAAGGAGGACTTTTCATGTCTAAAATTAGGGGCATTAAAATTAGAGGCATTATATGCATAATCCTCATTTTTGCAGTATTCATCGTTGGATTACTGTTTTCCGTTCGTGCTGATTCCAATGCCGTATCAGCTATATCCACCGCCAGCAACGGCGTGGCCTGCTATATTGATCCCAATGATACCAGTAAAGTTATTGTTAATTATACTTTGACTAATACTCTATCACTCTCGGATTCCAAGCTTTATCTTTTTGCTGTTCCCACCTATGTTGACAAAATTACCAGCAAAACACCATCAGCAACAGTTACTTATTCCGGTAAAGGCACTTACAGCTTCTCGGTTGATCTTAATGAAGGCACATCTTCATCTCTGCTGTACAGCAAATTCTATATCTGCAAAAAATCGGGAAGTTCTTATTCAGCAATCACTTCCGGCAACTTTATTACCAATCCTGAAGTAATCGCCACATCAAATGCCCCCAGAACTTCAACTGATTCAAAAAAGGGTATTCATGCTTCTTTGCATATCCCTACCGATCTTGAATCTCTCGGCATCAAACACTCTTTCTTTAATATTTATTTCCAGGATTTCCTCAGCAATACAAAAACAGATCTTTCCTATACTTATAATGGAACGACCTATTATTTCAATTCCACCCTCAAGGATTACGATGATCAGATAAGAAACATGTCCCGAGCAGGCATGGCAGTCACTGTTTCACTGAACAACAGATACCAGTCCGATTTCAAATACCTTCTTCACCCCGGTGTATCTCAGCGTGTGGGCACCTCAACCTATGCATTCAACACCTCAACAAAGCAGGGATTGGAAACGGTTGCTGCCGTAACACACTTTCTCGCTGAACGTTACAATGGCAGCAACGAATCATACGGCAAGGTTGATAACTGGATTATCGGCAACGAAGTCAATGATAATCTGCAGTATTACTACATGGGCAAACAGGATGTTGCTACATTTGTAAAAGAATACCTCCAATCTTTCCGTGTAATGTATACTGCCATAAAGAGTACATACAGCAATGCAAATGTATATATCTGTCTGCAGCATCGATGGGGTACTGCTGACAGTACCTCTGATTACGGCGGAAAGAGTTTTATTGACAAATTCAATACCTACGCCAAAGAACAGGGCGATATGGACTGGGGTCTTTCCTACCATCCTTATTCATATCCTATGAATGATGCCGACATACTTAATGACGGCGAGGTTACCATTGAAAAGGATGGAAGTTCCACATTCGGCAATGAAGTAATAGATTCTATTTCCACACCTATTATTTCAATGAAGAACCTCCACATCCTTACTGATTATTTCAACAACGAAGATCTTCTCAATTCCTCCGGAGAAGTCAGAAGCATAATTCTCGGTGAGCAAGGTTATACCTCCTACTCCAACATAACCGGCCAGAACGAAGCAAAACAGGCTGCAAACATTGCTCTTGCCTACTATATTGCCGAATTCAACAAAGATATCGACGCCTTCATTCTTCGCGGTCATGTTGATGAATCAGAGGGCAGCGAATATTACAAGTATGGATTAAGAACCGAAAATGCTGACGGCTATCCCTCAGATGAGAAGTTCGTCTATGAGATCTATAAGTATATTGACACTTCGGATTCTCTCAAATATACCGAATTTGCTAAGTCTGCACTTAATATCAGTGATTGGTCAGATGTTATAGACAACTGGAACAGTAACATTTTCAATTCAATGGGCACTCGCACCAATGCTGCCCTCAACACCATCACAGGCAGTTCCGGCGGTACTGTTATTGTGGCCAATATGCTTAATGAATGGGAACGCGGCTTCAGCACTACCATCGGTGAGTTTGACTATGAGACTTATCAGCCGTCAGGTGTCGTAGTTACCGATCCAAACTCCTTCTATAAAGATTATCAGGGCAAGGATTACCAGACTGTTGAAAAACATTTTGATTCTCCTGTTGATTTATCTGATTATTCCTATCTTACATTTGACTTCAACATTAAGGCAAGTCCCTCATCCGACTGCTATGGCGACAATCTTGAAATGAAGGTTCGTCTGTACAGCTCTAATGATGTTTTTGATGCAACAGGAATAATTTCTGTTGGACAATACAACCCTGTACCCTATACTCTTGATCCTACCATTACCGTTGACTCAGGAAAAGACTATAAGCTTTGTCTTGATATCAGTAACTGGGACAGCAAGGATTCCATTGAGTGGATTGATGTACAGATCCGTGAGCATGATCAGCTCAAGTCATTCAACGGTACTTTCAGTATTAACAATGTATGTGGAACCTCAACCGTTACCGGTCTTGATGCTCTTGAAACCATAACACATACAACAACTGATCTTTCCGGTGCCTCTTTGAATTTCCAGACCAGTTTTAATTACACCGGCAAAGCTATCGAACCCACTGTAACCGTCACACTTAACGGTCAGACACTTGTCCGCCACGAAGACTATGATGTTATTTATCACAATAACACAAAGGCAGGTCAGGCCAGAATCGTTGTTGTGGGTATCGGCGATTACACCGGATGGACAGATGGTAACTTTACTATTTCAGATGACTTCCCCACAGTTTACAACGGTGTTGACTACTCACCTATATATGCCTATGGATATTATAAAGAGAACAATCCACAGGTCGTAAGCGAGATTGGTGATGACCCTGCTGACCTTCTGACGCATTTTGTTAATGTTGGTATGAAATATGCCCTCCAGGGTAACGGAACCTTCAATGTACTTGCATATGCTCAGATAAACACTGACCTAAAAACAGCATATGGCAAAAACTGGAAATCTTACTACATGCATTATTTGGAGTACGGAATTTCCGAGGGAAGAAGTATAAGCGGCATTAAGCCCTCTAATGTAACCGCCCCCACATATAAACCCGGAGCAGGTACAGGAGGCTCACCGGATGATGTTATAGGTGGTGAAGCAACCACTGCAACAACCACTGCAACAACCACTGCAACAACCACTGCAACAACCACTGCAACAACTACTGCAACAACTACCGCAACAACTACCGCAACAACCACAACTACAACAACCACAACAACAAAGCCAACTACATCGACTACCACCGGAGATATTCCTGTTATCACAACACCGATGTATAGACTGTATAACCCGAATTCCGGTGAACATTTCTATACAGGAAGTATCGCAGAGCGTGACATGTTGATTAATGCAGGTTGGATCTATGAAGGTATCGCATGGAATGCACCCGTCAACAGTGGCGATCATGTTTATCGTCTTTACAATCCTAATTCCGGAGATCATCATTACACAATGAGCATCCAGGAGCGTGATATGTTGATTGATGTTGGCTGGATTTATGAAGGCATCGCATGGAACTCTGCAACTCCTGATGATTTACCTCTCTACCGTTTATATAATCCCAACGCAGATTGCGGCAGTCATCACTATACCGGCAGTACCGAAGAACGTGATATGCTTGTAAGTGTTGGTTGGATTTACGAAGGCATTGGTTGGTTCGGTACTCTGAGATAAATCTGTTCATGCTGTAAAAACTCTGTTGCAACCTACCATAATATTTCAAAAGTATTGATATCTGTATCATTATGAATTATTAGTCCAAGCTTTATTAATTCCGAAAATAATGTATAATAATCAGTTCAGACTTTTGAATGCATAAGACAAAGGCAGACACATGGAAAACATTCATGTGTCTGCCTTTTTTCTTTTCTGATATATGATTGCAGATGTCCAAAAAGAAATAATAATCAGTATATTATTCCAATATCTCGGTATTACCAGATATGATCGTCAATTATGTATTAAAATATTCTAATCATATCTTCGCCGGCCGAAAACAAGTTTTCAGTTAAGTGCAATTCAATTTGATTTATTCTTCCACTGCCGCCTTGACCTTTTTCATGTGTGAATTATATACAAATACGAATATTCCGAAAAGCAATGTGGCTATTGCACTCAGTCCGTAACAAATGATATCTATAAAGCTGTCTGCCACGTCCTCAGCTATTGTACCAATCTCGTAGATGCAGTTATAAAGTGCAGGTATATGCATCGCAGCCATAATAAAGAACAGTATACCGCACAGATATGGAAGTTTCTTTATATTTCCCTTTAATGCAGTGCGAACCTTGTTTATGCAGATATAGACCATAATAAGAAACAGCAGTGATATTCCGCCGACTATTGCAGAAGCGACACAGGGAATATCAAGGAATACGATTATAGGCTCTGAGCACATGAGCAGTACTACTGTGCCAAGCAT
>JAZSNZ010000347.1:0-3317 GCA_045536645.1 Acutalibacteraceae bacterium | reverse complement strand
GTATATATGTTCACAAATCCGATTGTATTCCTTTACAACTCGATGATTATAGCACTTACACTGTCCATATCCCAGCTTTTCAAGAGAAAGACATTTGTCCTGACTCTGATTTCGGTATTGTGGCTTGCATTGGGAATCACCAATTTCTATCTTCTCGGTCTTAGAACAACCCCGCTTTCAGCGACTGACTTTTTCCTTATCAGGTCTGTATATCTCATAATTTCAGTTTACCTCACCCCCATTCAGGTTATTATGATAGTTGCTGCTATCATTCTTGCCATAGTACTTATCGTCTTTATCTTCATGAAGCTGCCCAAGCAGACTGTAAGATTTAAAAGCTCAATCATATTCATTCTTTCAATGGTAGTCATAGTTTCTCTCAGCACAGTCGGACTACTCAAGGTCAATGCAATTGCAGACCGCTTCGGTAACATGGTCAATGCATATGATGACTACGGGTTTGTCTATTGTTTTTCTGTAAGTGTACTTGATTCAGGTGTTTCAAAGCCCGATGAATATTCATTTGAGACTGTTTATGAAGTCATTGAGGAAAATGATGCAGAAGACACAGCAGAAATTACTCCAAACATTGTTGTTCTTCAGATGGAATCTTTTGTTGACTGCGAGTATTTTAAGAATTACACATATTCTGAAAATCCTAATCCTTTCTTCCAGGAGCTTAAGAACAAATACAGCAGCGGATTTCTTAGAGTCCCTTCAGTGGGAGCAGGAACAGCCAATGTTGAGTTTGAGGTTATCTCAGGTATGAGTCTTTATCACTTCGGTGCAGGCGAATACCCCTACAAGTCCATACTCAGAAAATCCACCTGTGAATCCTATCCCTTTGTTCTCAAGGAACTTGGCTACAACGCACAGGCAATGCACAATCATAATGCTACATTCTACGACAGGAATCTTGTTTACCCCATGCTGGGCTTTGACAGATTCATTTCTGTTGAATATATGTATGATGTGGAGAAGACTCCTCTTGAATGGTCGAAGGACTATGTTCTTGAGACAGAGATAATGAAGGCACTCGAAAGTACTGAAGGACGTGATTTTCTTTATACAATAAGCGTTCAGACTCATGGCAAATATCCCACTGAACCTATTGAGGAAACCACCATTGAGGTCGAGGGACTTGAAACAGAGGAAGCAACATTCGGTTTTGAGTATTACATCCAGCAGATTAAGGAAAATGATGATCTGCTCAGAAAGATAGTAAACAATATCCAGAACTTCGATGAGCCTACTATGCTTGTTATTTTCGGCGATCATCTCCCCAATTTTGACATTTCCCCAGAAGATTATGCTACAAACGATATATACCTTTCTGAGTACGTAATTCTTACAAACTTTGAAAAGTTCGGTATGAAGGATATCGAGGTTATAGACAAGGATATCGCTTCATATCAGCTTGTTTCCGAAGCACTGAGTCGTGTCGGCATAAATAACGGTATCATCAACAAGCTCCATCAGAATCGTGAGAACAACGAAAACTACAGCGAGGATCTTGAGCTTATCGAATATGATACCCTTTATGGTGAAAAGTTCAGCTACGGCAGTGAGGATATATACTTCCCCACTGAACTCCAGATGGGCTACGGCGAGATAGAAGTAAAAGGCGTTACCATTGATGAAGAAAAAAGCCTTGCTTACATCAACGGCAACGGTTTTAACGAATACAGCTATGTTTTTGTAAATGGTGAACAGGTTGAGACTATTTACATCGACTACAATACACTTTCCGTTAATATGGAAGATGTGTTTGTGGGTGCTGCAATATCCATCGGCCAGATTGGCGACGATAAAGACCTTATCGACAGAACAAGAGCCTATCAGTGGAAAGGATAAAAAACAGACCGTGCAGGTTATTCTGCATGGTCTGTTTTTTTAATTTCCTGTGTGATTTTTTTGTATTCATCTCTGTCTGAGACAGCATTGAGTACATTAATCAGGGCATTTGTAGTTAGATGTGAAGGCAGATTATATCTTTCCTTAAGCCTTGCTCGAAGAATGGCACTATTTTCGGAACCTGTATATCCATCCTCATAAAAGTCACTCTTTGTAATTGGTTCAGATACGTTCTCTGTCACAGAGGATTGTACACCTGCCTGTACAAGTGCCTTGAGCAGTACATCTGTATCCATTCCCTCCACGCCCAGCTTACCCTCCTTTGAGGGAGTATCTTTTCTTTTTTCCTTACCTATGATATCAGGAATATATACATGAGTTATGTGTTCTGAGGGAATGCAGCCTGTTAAATGATTTCTGATAAGAAAACCTGCAGAATCACTGTCTGTCATTATTATCAATCCGTTTTTTTCGGCAATGCATCTTAACATATGCATTTTTTCCCTGTCTCTGAAAATAGAAAAGCCTTCCGTAGTGATAATTAATGCATCAACCAGAGATTCAAGTCTTATTTTATCATACTTACCCTCAACGACTATCGCTTGTCTGAGTCTGATCAACCTCTGCCCTCCTTTTTTCGCACACAGCAAAGTTCAGAGATAAGCTTTTCAAGTATCAGCTTATCATCGAGTCTGCTTCCATGCATGGAGCGTTCTGCTTCGTATATCAGTGACATATACTGTCTGAGAAGTGAAATAGAGTATTTAGTACAGTCTCTTCGAGCATTTTCAATTAAAAATCTTTTGTTTTTAGGATAGTCAGAAGGATACAGCGCAGCTGTCTGTTCAAGGCTCAGGCCAGCTTCCATTGCAGACTTGGCTCTGTAAAGATCTATAAAAGGTCCCTGCAGGATTCTGAGTATGGTTCCTGCTTCTTCTCTCTGCAGGAAAAGTCGCTGAAGAATATCAAATGCCTTATCATAATCTCCTGAAAGTATTCTGCCTGCAAGATAGAATATATTAGCCTCAATGCCGGGCTCAATAAGCTTTTCAATTAACTCTGCAGTGATGTTTTTTCTCGGTGCCACTGAAATCAGCATTTTAATCTGACTTATAAGAAGCGAATAGTCCATGCCTGTTCTGTTTATAAGAAACAGTGCTTCAGCATCACGCATTTTTACTCCTTCGCTCCGGGCCTTTTCACACAGAATCTTTACCATATCTGCCTTTTCCGGCATATCGCATTTTATGCAGCAGCCGTGTTTCTTAACAGCATTGAGCAAGGTCTGCCATTTTTTGTTTTTACTTTCCTCTGCCCCCTTTTTTGCCGCTGTATTTACATTCAGAAACCAGAAGATAAGAGTCGTTTCATTGTCGAGAGAAGAAATAACAGATACAAGCTTTTCTATATCGCTGTCACTGCGTTCTGCAGCAGAAAAATCGCATATGGAAATAAGTCTGCTT
>JAZSNZ010000332.1:0-6335 GCA_045536645.1 Acutalibacteraceae bacterium | reverse complement strand
GTTGTCGATGCCGTCTGCGGCAAGATAACGCTCATTGAAGATGGCAGAGGCCTCGCCGCCTGTTGTAGCCCAGCCGACGCCTATCTTGCCCGACTTTGCTATCTGACGGGGAGTATTCTCCCTCTTCATGACGTTGAGAAGCAGGAAGTAAACATCGTTTACCGCTATTACTTCGTCAACCTGACTGCGTTTTCCGCCGATGCCGTTTGCAACGTAGCTTACCTTTGCAGGACAGGGGGAGATAAAGAACACTCCTATATCACTGTCGGAAAGCTCCGGATGCTCTGCCTTTGCCCTCCTGCGAGCTTCCATTGCGGCAATCTCAACAGGGGGAAGCAGGGGCATTATGTGGTCTTTCAGGGAAGGAAAACGGGTCTCGATAAGTCTGACTATGGCAGGGCAGGCCGAGCTTATGACCGGCTTTACCACCATGTCAGTATGCAGGTACATTCGGGTGTAGCCCGATACAGTTTCTGCGGCTGCAGATACCTCAAAAACATCATCGAATCCGATTTTAAGAAGTCCATCAAGGACATAGTCCACATCGTCAAGTGAATCGAACTGACCGTAAAGGGTAGGCGCGGGAAGCGCTATCTTCCACTTGTAATCGTCAAGTCTTTCAAGCTTGCTGTGGACAGGTTTCTTTGCGTGGTGCGCACAAACGCGGATACACTGTCCGCAGTCTATGCACCTGTCTGCACTTATCTCTGCCTTTCCGTTGCGTATTCTTATCGCCTCAGTGGGGCAGTGCTTCATGCATGCAGTACAGCCGTGACATTTCTGCGGATCGAGGTATACCGAATGCTTATAATTTGTCATAATAATCAGAAATTGACGCGCATCGTTATTGTGGTGCCGCGTCCTACCTCCGTATCGATTCTCATCTCATCGGTGTAGTTCTTCATGTTCGGCAGACCCATTCCGGCGCCGAAGCCGAGGGAACGGATATTGTCGGGGGCTGTTGAGTAGCCTTCCTTCATGGCAAGCTCCACGTCGGGAATACCCGGGCCGCTGTCGGCGAGGATTATCTCTATGCCATCCTCATATACAATGACATCGGCTGTGCCTCCGTCTGCGTGGATAACCATGTTAATCTCACCCTCGTACATCGCGATGGAGACTCTGCGGTAAATATCGGGCGCTATGCCCATTTCACGCAGGCTCTTCTTTACCATGACAGATGCCTGACCTGCCGAGGTGAAGTTATCGCCGTCTACGTCGTAATGAAATTTAACAAGCTCGCTCATTTACTGACCGCCTTTCTTTGCGGTACCTGTAAGACCGCTCGAATAAAGGCGTCCGCATGCTTCATACATACGCATATCGGTTGCCAGCAGAACTATACCGTGATCGACTGCCAGCTGTATCATTTCCTCCGTGGGCTGCTTGCTGCGGACAAATACGATGCACACCATGTCCATCATTTCCGCAGTTCTGATGACCTGCGCATTTACAAGCCCGGTGAGCAGCACAGCCTGATCCTTTACATAT
The DNA here is from genome assembly GCA_045536645.1 of Acutalibacteraceae bacterium. Taxonomy (GTDB): domain Bacteria; phylum Bacillota; class Clostridia; order Oscillospirales; family Acutalibacteraceae; genus JAISGQ01. Next base: position 4,844 of record JAZSNZ010000332.1, on the reverse strand, counting down.
GCGAGAACATCACTCATCATATCGCTTCCGCAGGCGGAATACACATGATGACCGAGCATATCTTCGTTACAAAGAACCTTTGCATTGAGCAGCTCCTGAATGGTACAGATTTTCATTTTAATTCCCTCTTATTCTCTCTTATTCGTACTTTGCGAGAATGCCGGGGATGTCGTCAGCAGTAAGTCTGCCGTAAACATCGTCATTGATGGTCAGAACAGGTGCCAGGCCGCAAGCGCCGATGCAGCGGCAGGCGGTGAGGGAGAACTTACCGTCAGCGGAGCACTCCTCGGGACGGACGCCGGTGATCTCGGTGATCTTGTCAACAAGTGCCTGTGCGCCCTTTACGTAGCAGGCAGTACCGAGACATACAGAGATGTGATACTTACCCTTGGGGGAAAGTGCGAACTGTGAATAGAAGGTTGCTACACCGTAGACCTTCTCAAGCGGCTCATTAAGACCCTCTGCTACCATGAGCTGAACCTCATAGGGCAGGTAACCGTAGATCTCCTGTGCTGCCTGAAGGACGGGCATGACAGCACCTCTCTGCTCCTTGTGAGCCTCGATGGCTGCCATCAGTTTTGCCTTCTGCTCTTCTGTTCCGTTGAAGGGCAGATTGCTGATGATTTTGCGCATTATATTTCCTCCTTGCAAAAATGGAAATTGTAGGGATACGGGCATAACCCTCTGAGGGTACACCCAAACATCTTAATTATAGCAGAGATTCTTATCAAATGCTATACTTAGATTGATTATTTTTTGTCAAAAGCAGGTTTTTTGGTCTATTTCGTCAATGTGACTATCGATTGTTTGCATTATTATATATATTGCATATATATTTTGTCTGCAGGCAATACTACAGTCTGTTATATCCTGTCACATTATAGCATTTTCCAAAGATTTTATACAATTTAATGCTTTTGCGTCTTGAATTGTCGAGCTTTATATGGTTTAATTTTTTTGATATTCTATATTATCTGGGGTGATGGTACGAATAAGCTTACACTGGTTCTGGGCAGGTTTTTTGCTGCCTGCACAAGGCTTTATATGCGCGTAGTCTATTCCCCCACACTCATAAATCCCGAAAAGGCTGACATAGGCGAGCCTGTCATTTATGTTTCAAACCACTGCGGCGGCAGCGACGGACAGTTCATGCTCACCGCTCTCGGAAAATTACGTCCCAGGACACTTGCTGCAAAGGACTGGTACGACCGATTCTTTATAAACTGGATACTCAGGGCAGTCGAATGCATTCCCATCGACCGCCATTCCACCGATGTAAGCTGGCTTCGCGAATGCATGGCATGCACCCGAGGGGGGCGCAGTCTGCTCATCTTCCCCGAGGGAGTGAGCACCTACGATGAGGCCGTTCACAGCTTCAAATCAGGCTTTGTTCTTGCCGCCCGTGCCTGCGGCGTAAAAATAGTTCCCATATGGCACGCCCACTATAAGCTTTTCCGAAAAACTCCCGTTGTCATAGGCGACGCCTACTCTCTGCCCTCCGACCTTGAGCTGACCGCCGAGGGCTTTGAGAAGGAATGCGAGCGATTCAGAAAAATAGTTGAGGAGCTTGGCAAAAGCATACAGGAGGAGACAAAATGAGAAAGGTAATTATCGATGCCTTCGGCTGTGACGATCCCGATGCCATTATCAGGGGAACAGCTCAGTGCATAAACGCCATTCCCGATATATCCGTTATTCTCTGCGGCGACAGGGAATACATGGAAAATATTCTCTCCGAATATGAATATGATAAAGACAGGCTGGAAATTCTCCACGCCCCACAGGTCATTACAAATAACGACGATCCCCGTCAGGCCCTTCTGCAGAAGAGAAATTCCTCCCTCGTTGCAGGCATGCAGAGACTCAAGACAGACGACGACACCGTCGGCCTGCTGACCGCCGGAAGTACGGGAGCGGCGCTTCTGGCTTCTGCTGTTTATCTCGGCAGGCTCCCGGGAGTTGAAACTCCTGCCCTTGCCGCTCATCTGCCCTCCAAAAAGGAGGGCCACTATGTAATACTTCTCGACTGCGGCGCCGCTGTGGATGCCGCCCCCGAGCAGATGCGCCAGTTTGCGCTTTTGGGCTGCGCTCTGTCGGAGTCCTTCGTGGGAGTGGAAAATCCCCGTGCGGCGGTTGTTTCCGTTGGCGTTGAGGACAGCAAGGGAAATGCTTTCTCCAAAAAAGTGTTCTCTTATCTTCGTGAAATGCCTATAAATTTTGTCGGCAATATGGAAGCCCGAGATGCTCTCTCGGGAGACTACGACGTTCTTATCTGCGACGGCTTTGCAGGCAATGTCCTGCTTAAAAGCACCGAGGGTGCGGCAATGTTTGTTGTTGAAAAGTTCATTGAGGCGCTTAAAAGAAATCTGCCCGAAGGCACAGACGGCAGTTTTATAAAAAAGGCCGCAGGGGAGCTTATGGCTCAGATAGACCTTACCTCAAACGGCGGCGCCATGATACTGGGTACATTGAAGCCCATTGTCAAGGCTCACGGCAACTCAAACGAACGCTCGGTACTCTCCTGCGTTCGTCAGCTTCTTAAAATCAACGACGGCGGTTACACCGAGCGGTGTGCTGAGCTGTTCAAAAAAATCTAAATTTGAAAAGGGAGAAAAAAGGAAATGAGAAAAGTACAGATCATCACCGATTCCTGCTCTGATCTTTCCACCGAAAACAGAGCAAAATACGGCATCGACTACGTAAAGATGAACGTTGTCATCAATGGCGAAGAGAAAGAGGCTAACCTTGACTGGGCGCTCTACTCTCCGCAGGAATTCTACGACACCATGAGAAACGGCACAAGAGTTACCACCACTCAGGTTCCCACCACCGACTACATAAACACCTTCACAAAGTATCTTGACGAAGGCTGCGATATTGTCTATATCGCCTGTGCCGCTGTGCTTTCAGGCTCTGTAAACACCTCCATGGTCATTGCAAAGCAGCTTCTTGAAAAGTACCCCGAGGCAAAGATCCACTGCATCGATGCTCTCAATTCCTGCATGGGCGAGGGAATCCTCGCTATTCGCGCCGCAGAGCTTCGCGACGAGGGAAAGAGTGCTGACGAGATCGCTGAGATAATAACCGATATCCGTCTTACCGCAAACCAGTTCTGCGCTGTTGAGACCCTTGATTATCTCAAGGTCGCAGGCAGAGTAAAGGCCGCTTCCGCATTCTTCGGCAATCTCTTCGGCGTAAAGCCCATTATTATTTCAAATGTTGAGGGTCAGAACCTTGCAATAAAGAAGGTCAAGGGCAGACAGTCCTCCATGGATGAGCTTGTAAACCTTATGAACGAGGCAATCATTGATGCAGACAAGCAGACTGTATACATCGGCCACGCTGACTGCAAGGAGGACGCAGACTACCTCGAAGCAAAGATAAAGGAAATAATCAAGCCCATGGCTACAGAGCAGTTCTATATCGGACCGATCATCGGCGCTTCCACAGGCCCGGGCACTGTTGTTCTCTATGCATTCGGAAAGAAAGTTGAAACGGTTGGTTGATAATTTATGAGCACTACCTATTCTCTTACAGGTTCCCTGTATGTGGATATGATCCGCGGCGGCACGAAAAACCTTCAGAACAACGCAAAGATAGTAAATGACCTCAATGTCTTCCCCATTCCCGACGGCGATACGGGCGACAATATGAGCCGCACCATCGCAGGGGGCGCTGCCTGCACAGACGCAGGCACTCTTGGTGATACCTCAAAGCTTGTGGCAGAGGGTATGCTCCTTTCTGCACGAGGCAATTCGGGCGTTATCCTTTCCCAGTTCTTCGAGGGCATCGCAAGAGGTCTTGCAGGGGTCGAGACAGCAGACGCAAAGGTTTTCGCCGAGGCAATGAAAAGCGGTGTAAAGCAGGCGTACTCCTCCGTTGTAAAGCCAACCGAGGGTACTATTCTCACCGTTATGCGCGAATCTGCCGATTACGCCGCAGAAAAGGGCACGAGCGGTACACTGGAAGATTATTTCAATGCTTTTCGCGAAGAGATGCACCGTTCTCTCGACCGCACTCCCGAGCTGCTGCCCATTCTCAAGGAATCGGGAGTTATCGACAGCGGCGGTGCAGGCTTTGTGTATATAATCGAAGGCATGGAACGTGTGCTTTGCGGCGAAGATATCGAGGGCGGCGATTATTCCGCACCCTCCGAGGGCGGTACGCTCAATACCGATGCATTCGGCGCTGACACCGAGATGGTCTACGGCTACTGCACTGAGGTAATGCTCCAGCTTCGTACCGAAAAGACAGATCCCGAGGCTTACGATGTATCTGAGCTTATAGCTTATCTTGAATCCATCGGCGGTGACTCCATCGTTGCTTTCAAGGTGGGTACAAGAGTAAAGCTCCATGTTCACACCTTTGAGCCTGAAAAAGTCCTCGCCTACTGCCATACTGTAGGTGAGTTTGTAACGCTGAAGGTTGAGAATATGTCCATTCAGCACAGCGAAACCACCATTGAGAATCGCTACGAACGTCGGGAAATACCCAAGGAGCATAAAAAATACGGCGTTGTGGCTGTGGCTCAGGGCGAGGGAATAAAAGAGATGTTCACTCAGTTCGGCGCTGACTATATCGTTGACGGCCAGCAGACCATGAATCCCTCCGCTGAAGACTTTGTAAAGGCCTTTGAGTCTGTCAATGCCGATAATATTATCGTGCTTCCCAATAATTCAAATATTTTCCTCGCTGCCCGTCAGGCAGGTGAGCTTTACGACAAGGCTACCGTCAGAGTACTCGAAAGCCGCACCATTGCGGAAGGCTATTGCGCTCTTACAATGCTCGACTTTACTTCTGACGACCTTGATACCATATGCGCAGAGAAGTCGGAGGCCAAGCGG
>JAZSNZ010000164.1:0-8086 GCA_045536645.1 Acutalibacteraceae bacterium | reverse complement strand
GTCATGAAAACACTTTCTTCCAGATGGAAGGCGTTATGGTTGATAAGGACATCTCTATCTCAAACCTTATCTACTTTATGAAAACTATGCTTTCCGAAGTGTTCCGGAAAGACCTTAAGGTAAGACTCCGTCCCGGCTTCTTCCCCTTCGTTGAACCCGGCTTCGAGCTTGATATCTCCTGCCTTATCTGCGGCGGCGAGGGTTGTCCCAGCTGTAAGAACAGCGGCTGGCTGGAGCTCTGCCCCTGCGGCATGATCCACCCCAATGTTCTGCGTGAGGGCGGCGTTGACCCCGAGAAATATACAGGCTTTGCATTCGGTCTCGGTCTTACCCGTCTTGCCATGATGAGATACGGCATCAAGGATATCCGTGTTCTCAACAGCGGCAATCTCAAGGCAATGACTCAGTTCACAGCGAAATAAAGAAAGGGAGGGTAATTAAAATGCTTATTTCTATGAACTGGATAAACGAGTTTGTTGACCTCAAGGGTCTCGATCTCGACGAGCTTATCCACCGCTTCACCCTCTCCACTGCTGAGGTTGAAGATATTTTCCACATGGGCGAAAACCTTACAGGTGTTGTCACCGCTAAGATTCTTTCCGTTGAGCAGCACCCGAAGAAGGAAAAGATACATATGCTCAAGGTTGACAAGGGCGACGAGGTCGTTGACATCGTCTGCGGCGCTCCCAATGTACGTGAGGGTCTGATAATCCCCCTTGCTACCGACGGCGCAAATGTAAACGGCTACCCCATAAAGACTGCAAAGGTCTACGGTCACATGAGCCACGGTATGTGCTGCTCTGAGGCTGAGCTTGGCATTTCTGCTGACGGCAGCGGACTTATGGAGCTTCCCGATGACACACCTCTGGGTGTTGATATCCGCGACATTTACGAGATTCGTGATACTGTCTTTGAGGTTGACAACAAGTCCCTTACAAACCGCCCCGACCTGTGGGGTCACTACGGTATCGCCCGTGAGTTCTCTGCTCTGACAGGCAGACCTCTCAAGCCCTTCGACCGCAGAGATAAGAAGGAATTCAAGAACCTTCCCAAGGTCGATATCGAGATAAAGGACAAGGAAAACTGCTTCCGTTATTCTTCTGTAAAGGTTGAGAATGTAACGGTCAAGAAGAGTCCGACAAATATGCGTATCCGCCTGCACTACTGCGGAACAAGAGCTATAAATCTCCTCGCTGACCTTACAAACTACCTCATGCTTGAGCTCGGTCAGCCCATGCACGCATTTGACCTGAGAAAGGTCAGCAAAATCGAGGTTCAGCGCTTCGCAGAGCCCTTTACCTTCCAGACTCTCGACGATACAGAGCGCACCATCGACCCCGATACTCTCATGATTACCAGCAATAACGAGCCTGTTGCGATCGCAGGCATCATGGGCGGTCTTGCTTCTGAAATTGAGGACGACACCACCTCTCTGCTTCTTGAAAGTGCTACCTTTGACGCTGTTTCCATCAGAAAGAGCGCTACAAGACTTGGCATGAGAACCGATGCTTCTGCAAGATACGAAAAGACCCTCGACCCCGAAAGCACTCTTCCTGCTGTTGAGCGTTATCTCTATCTTCTCTCAAAGATCGACCCCGATGCAAAGGTCATATCCGCTGTTACCGACAGCTACGCTAAAAAGTACAAGAAGATATCTCTCGACTTCGACAAGAAGTATGTTGACAGATATACAGGTATAAAGATCACCAATGCACGTATTATAAAGACTCTTGAATCACTGGGCTTTACCGTCAGACACGAGAAGAATAATTTCTCCGTTGACGTACCCTCCTGGAGAGCTACAAAGGACGTCACCATCAAGGCTGACATCATCGAAGAGATCACCAGAATCTACGGCTATGACAACTTTGAGATAAAGACCGCTCCCTCCCCCCTCTATCCTGTACGTGAGGCCGAGGGCAGACGCGACGACTTTATGATAAAGAATCTCCTTGCTGACCGCTTTGCCCTTCACGAGGTTCACTCCTACATCTGGGCTGACGGCAAGAAGTTCAAGGAAATCGGCATCGAGGTCGAGGAGAATGTAAAGCTTGTAAACTCCATCAATCCCGACCAGATAGTCATCAGAAACAGCATGGTCCCCACTCTCCTCTCAATGACCGCTGAGAACAAGCTCTTCGACTCTTCCTTCGGTATCTTCGAGATAGGCAGAGTTGTTGAGGGTCTCAAGGCTGACGGTCTCTGCAACGAGAGGAAGAAGCTGGGCGTTATCCTCTTCTCCAAGACTGAGAGCGAGAAGTCTATCTATCTTAAGCTCAAGGATATCCTTATGACTGTAAATGCAGTTGTAAAGGGCGGTACTCTTTCCCTGCGCAGTGCTGACAGTGTTGCTCATGCATGGCAGCATCCTGTAAACACCGCTGAAATAGTCCGCGGCGACGAGGTTCTCGGCTTTATCACCGCTATTCACCCTGCTGTATGTGCTAAGATCGACAAGAAGGCATCAGTCGTTGCTCTCGAGCTCGATATGGACGCACTTTCCGCAGAAGGCACCGCAGGAATCAACTATGCTGACCCCAGCAAGTTCCCCGAAATGGATATTGACTTAACTCTCCTTCTCGAAAAGGGCGCTCAGTACGGTGAAGTCAAGGCTATTGTTGAGACCGTTGAGAGCGATATTCTCAAGGGCGTTACTCTCGCTGACGTATACGAAGGCGCTGAGCTTAACGGCGCTCGTGCTGTTACCGTCCGTCTGACCTTCTCTTCCGATGAGAGAACTCTCTCAGGCGACGAGGTACAGGCTGAAGTTACCAAGGTTCTTGATGCTCTCAATGCAAAGGGCATCAGAATGAGATAAATTATTTTAAGGAAGGAAGATTTTATAATGGATAACATCAAGGAATTTATCGAAAAGGCAGTAGCTAAAATCAAGGAATCCCCCGACCTTCTCAAGAAGTTCAAGGCAGACCCCAAGGCTGCTATTGCAGGCCTCTTCGGAGATATGGACGATTTTTCCATCTCTGCTATCGTTGAGGCTGTAAAGGATAAGATCGGCGGTAAGGACGATAAGGACGACGAGTAGAAGGACGACGGCAATATCATTGAGAACATCAAGGATAAGCTTGAGGACAGCGACATCGTTGACGGTCTGAAAGACAAGATCGGAGATCTTTTCGGCAAGAAATAAGTTCAATAAAACAAAAAAGAGGTTCGGCGAAGGCCGAACCTCTTTTTTGTTATACTGTAAACTCCGCATAAAACATGGCTTTTTCATAATTTCCCGAAGAATCAAAGCACATTATCTCCTTGCCGATTCTGTAGTCTCCCGAAGGCAGCTCGCCATAGAGCCAGTTCCAGTCAACGTCAAACTCTGTTTTTCCGTTTGAGGTTATGGTATAAAGAACGTCGTCCCAGCCAACTTCCCATTCGCTAAGGTCTTTATAGCTCACTCGAAGCCAGCTGCTGTCCTTCTTCTGCTCTATTACGTAATATGTGCCTGTGCCAAGCTCTGAGGCAGTGTCTCCCGAATGGGTACATACTACCGTAAGGCCTGATTCTGTCACGTTTTCAGCAGTCAGAACAATGCCCCAATCGGGAATGACAGCGCCCTGTATCTTTTCTATTGAATAAATCTTTCCAAGCTGTACAGGGTAGCTTTCCATCACCATTCCGTCGAAGGTTATTTTCAGAATATCCCCTGCAGAAAAGCTCTCCTCTGCTTCGCTCCTGCCTATATAAGCAGGAGTTCCGACGGACATTCCGCTGCTGCCCCGGTCTGTTACCTCTATAAGCAGGCTTTTTTCGTAAACTCCCATGACTTTTGCAGTAAAGCTCGCCTTAATCGGCTGCTCCGCCATTCTCGCACAGCCCGACAGGGTCAGTACACATATAAGCACCGCTAATATTTTCTTCATTTTATGTCCTCCTTTTGCCATCTTCACTTACTAATAAAACACTTTTGCGCAGTAAAAGGTTGGCATGAATTTACAAAAGGATAGAAAAAGGGGAGAACTCCGAGAGTTCTCCCCTTTTCCAGTCGGCGTTTGATATATAAAAACCACAAACATAATTATTACCATTGAGCCGAATTTTGCTAACGCCGAGCAGCAAAACACAACCTGCACAGAGAAACAAACCCTCTGTGCACTAATAATAACCTTTGTTTTCTTTAATTTGTGACAGAATCTGTGATTTTTTATACCATTTTTTCCTGCTTGACCTTCTTATCGATAACATGACGGGAGGCAAGCTCTGCTCTGACATCGTCAAGAGATATGCCCATCTCTACCATCAGAACCATTACATGATATGCAAGGTCTGCGATCTCGTAGATGGTCTCCTTTTTGTCGTTGCCCTTACCTGCAACAATGACCTCGGTGGACTCCTCGCCTACCTTCTTGAGTATCTTATCAATGCCCTTTTCAAAAAGATAGGTGGTGTAGGAGCCTTCCTTTTTTTCTGTCTTTCTGCCCTCGATGAGCTCAAGAAGGGCGTCCATTGTAAAGTCGTTTATCTCGTCATTTTCAAAAATGACTTCGTTGAAGCAGGAATCTGCGCCTGTGTGGCAGGCAGGCCCGTTCTTTCTGACAACTACTGTCAGTGCATCACGGTCGCAGTCGGCAGTGATGGAGACGATCTCCTGAGTATTGCCGCTGGTCTCTCCCTTGCGCCACAGTTCCTGACGGGAACGTGACCAGAAGCAGGTGCGCTTTTCTTCCATGCTTATCTTAAGGCTCTCTGCGTTCATGTAAGCTACGGTAAGCACCTTGCGGCTGTATGCGTCTACTACTACTGCGGGAATAAGTCCCTTTTCGTCAAATTTAAGTGTGCTGATATCTATCATTTTTTGATCTGCCTTTCTTACAGTCTCATGTTTATACCCTGAGCGCTGAGTTCTTTTTTAAGGTCGGAAATTTTCACTTCACCGAAATGGAATATGGATGCGGCAAGGCCTGCATCGACCTTGGGAAGTGTTTTGAAAAGGGTCGTAAAGTCCTCAATACAGCCTGCACCGCCCGATGCAATAACAGGAACATCAACAGCGTTGCACACAGCTTCCAGCATTTCAAGGTCAAAGCCCTTTTTGACGCCGTCCGTATCAATACTGTTTACTACAATTTCGCCGGCTCCCATATCCACGCATCTCTTTATCCATGAGATCGCCTCCATGCCCGTATCCTCTCTGCCTCCGCGAGCAAAAACACGGAACTCGTTTTCCACACGCTTTATGTCTGCCGAAAGCACAACGCACTGGTCGCCGTAACGCTGTGCGGCTTCATATACGAGATTGGGGTTGCGGATTGCGCCCGAATTTACGCTGACCTTGTCAGCTCCGCATTTGAGCACTCTGTCAAAGTCCTCAAGGGTATTTATTCCGCCGCCGACAGTCAGGGGAATGAATATCTTGCTTGCTACCTCAGTCAGTGCCTCGGTAAAAAGCTTTCGCCCTTCCGCAGAGGCGGTTATATCGTAGAAAACAAGCTCATCTGCGCCGTTTTCACTGTAATAGCTGCCAAGCTCCACGGGAGAAGATACATCGGAGAGACCCTGGAAATTTACGCCCTTTACCACTCTGCCGTTTTTTACGTCAAGACAGGGAATTATTCGCTTTGTGATCACGCTCTTACCTCCCTGATAGCTTCCTCAAGGGACAGCATGCCTGTGTACAGTGCCTTTCCGAGGATCGCACCGTGAATATCGAGAGCCTTGAGCTTCTTTATGTCCTCAAGGGTGGATACACCGCCTGAAGCGATAATATCAAGTCCCAGCTCCTTGGACATTGTCTCGTAAAGCTCGAAATTAGCGCCGCCGAGCAAACCGTCCTTTGAAATATCGGTGCAGATTATGGTTTTTACCCCTGCTTTCTGCATTTCCCTGCAGAAGCTCATGCACTCCTTGTCGGTGACCTCCTGCCAGCCTCGGATTGCCACAAAGCCGTCACGGACGTCAACGCCGACTGCGATTTTATCGCCGTACAGCTTTACCATTTCATTGACAAAGCCTGCCTGAGTCAGTGCGGCTGTGCCGAGAATAACGCGCATTACGCCTGCATCGACGTATTTTTTAACAGTCTCCGCAGAGCGTATGCCGCCGCCGACTTCTGTTTTAAGCCCTATTTCCTTTATGATTCTGGAGATAAGCTCGATGTTTGGAGTCTCGCCTGTTTTTGCTCCCTCAAGGTCTACCACGTGCAGATATTCTGCGCCTGCATCGCGAAAGCCCTTTGCAACCGAAACAGGGTCTTCGCTGTATACAGTCATCTGCTCGTAGTCTCCGCGTACCAGTCGGACGGCCTGACCCTTGATAAGGTCTATGGCAGGATAGAGTTTCATATTATCAACCACATTTTCTTAAGATTTCATATTTACTTTTCATGATATTTCATGAAATTTTGCTATATTTCACAGTAGGCTTTTAATATAGCAAGACCTGTTTTTCCGCTTTTTTCAGGGTGGAACTGGGTGCCGAAGACGTTGCCGTTCTGCACTGCGGCAGTAAGACATGCTCCGTACTCAGTGGTGGCGGTGGTGTGATCTTCGCAGTTGGCTGCGGCATAGGAATGGACAAAATAAACGCAGTCGCCCTCATTGAGATATTTGAATATGGGGCTTTCATTATGGAACTTAAGTCCGTTCCAGCCGATGTGAGGAACTTTATAGTCAGCAGGAATCACGGGCTTTATAGGCTCGACTGTACCCGGGACAAGTCCAAGTCCCTCATGCTCACCGTATTCCATGCTCTTATCAAAAAGCATCTGCATTCCGAGGCATATGCCGAGAAGAGGCTTTCCCTCGGCGGCAAGCTCCTTTACCGTTTTGTCAAGTCCGCTGTCACGCAGCTTTGCAGCCGCATCGGCAAAAGCACCGACACCGGGGAGAATCAGCCTGTCGGCCTCTCTTAAAACCTTTTCGTCAGCAGTGACTATAGCTTCTTCGCCGATGTAAGCAAAGGAGCTTTTAAGGGAAAACAGGTTTCCCACTCCGTAATTGATTATTGCAACCATCAAAGCACTCCCTTGGTAGACGGAATCTCATCGCTGTGCGCCTTGTCAATACGCACAGCCTTTGCAAGAGCTCTTGCCAGAGCCTTGAATGTACCCTCGATTATATGATGGGAATTTGAGCCTGCAAGCTGCTTTATATGAACGGTGATTCCTGCTTTGCGGGTAAATGCGAGGAGAAATTCCTCAACCAGCTCTGTATCGAATGTGCCGACCTTTTCGGTGGGTATCTGCAAATCGCAGTTAAGATATGCTCTGCCCGAAAGGTCAACGGCACAGAGAATGAGAGCTTCGTCCATGGGGAGGGTTATATCGCCGTAACGGGTGACGCCGCGCATATCGCCGAGGGCCTCAGAAAAAGCAGAGCCGAGGCAGTTGCCCACATCCTCAACGGTGTGGTGGTCGTCAACATAGGTGTCGCCCTTGCCCTTGATTACCATATTGAAATTGCCGTGACGGGCAAAGAGCATAAGCATATGGTCGAGAAATCCCACGCCTGTGTTTATCTCGCCGATTCCGCCGCCGTCAAGATTTAATTCAAGGGATATATTTGTTTCCGCTGTCTTGCGTACTATTTTGCTTGTTCTCATTTTCGCACCTTCTTTTTGTTTATATCGGTGAGGGAAAATAGTGTCTCTCCCTCCGAGTTCGCTTCGCTCACCCACCTCCCTCATCAGAGGGAGGCAAGAATAATTATTTATCGCTGAGTATGGCTTCGATGGTGTCAAGCATTGCCTTTGTTTCTTCGAATGTGCCGATGGTTATGCGGTTATAATCGGCAATTCGGGGCTTTGCAAAGTTTCTTACCAGCACGCCTCTGTTTTTAAGCTCCCTGTAAAGCTCAAAGCCGCCTATCTTATCGGACTTTGCAAAGACAAAGTTTGTCTTTGATTCTGTTGTTTCAAAGCCCATTTCACGCAGGCGGTTTTCTGCATAGGTTCGAGTCTCGATTATCTTTTTGCAGTTTTCAACATAATAATCGTTGCTGTCGATGGCTGCAGCACCTGCGGTCATGGTAAGGTAGTCCACGTTATAGGGGTTGGTGGAGTTTCTCACTCTGTCCATATCTTCTATAAGTGCCTTGCTGCCGATGGCAAAGCCCAGTCTTGCGCCTGCCATGGAACG
>JAZSNZ010000358.1:0-14793 GCA_045536645.1 Acutalibacteraceae bacterium | reverse complement strand
TCCTACAATTAGAAAAGGCAGAACAGTCGATATCAGTTATACCGTTTGGTAAGTTAATCTCTTTTATGCATTCACACTCTAAAAATGCATACTTTCCTATTCTTTTTATGTATTCATCCATAGCACGTCTGAAGTATTCATCCTTTTGCTGTCCGAAATAAATATACGTGATATTTAGCATTTTTTTACATTCCAATCTATTGACTTTTAAATATGCGGGTGGTAGAATTATGATAATAGGTGTAGTTTTGCGTTTATTATATCACGTTTAAAAAATGATTGCAAGACTGCCACCGTAAAATGTTAATTTAAGTGCCAATAACAGGCAGAAAGGAAATAGAAAAATGAAAGCAGTATGTTTCGGCGAAATTATGTTAAGACTTACTCCCAACCTTTACGACAGATTTGTACAGAGTGAAAAGTTCTGTGCATCCTTCGGCGGCGGTGAAGCAAATGTTTCCGTATCTCTCCAGTACTACGGTATTGATGCTTCCTTTGTTACAAAGCTCCCCACCCACGAAATCGGTCAGATGGCAGTAAACAGCCTTCGCAAGTACGGCGTTGACACAAGCGACATCACACGCGGCGGCGACAGAGTAGGTATCTACTATCTTGAAAAGGGCGCTTCCCAGAGAGGCAGTGTCTGCATTTATGACCGCGCTCACTCTGCTATTGCAGAAGCCGAGAGAGCTGATTTTGACTGGGACGCTATCTTCGAAGGCGTTGACTGGTTCCACTTTACAGGCATCACCCCGGCTCTCTGCCCGAACATGGTTGCTATCTGCGAGGACGCATGCAAGGCTGCAAAGGCAAAGGGCGTAAAGATCTCCTGCAACCTTAACTACAGAGGCAAGCTCTGGACCCGTGCAGAGGCAAGAGAGGCTATGACAAAGCTCTGCCAGTATGTTGACGTCTGCATCTCCAACGAGGAGGACGCAAAGGACGTATTCGGCATCGAGGCTGAGAACACCGACATCAACTCCGGCAAGCTTGATTTCGAGGGCTACAAGAGCGTTGCCCGTCAGCTGGCTGACAAGTTCGGTTTTGAGAAGGTCGCTATCACTCTGCGTGAGAGCCTTTCTGCTTTCGACAACAACTGGAGCGCTATGCTCTTCGACGTTGCTTCCGATGAATATTGCTTCTCCAAGAAGTACAAGCTCCACATCATCGTCCGCGTAGGCGGCGGCGACAGCTTCGGCGGCGGCCTCATCTACAGCCTGCTTACAGGTAAATCCACTCAGGATGCTGTCGAGTATGCAGTTGCTGCTTCCGCTCTCAAACACTCCATCGAGGGCGACTACAACTTCGTCACTGTTTCCGAGGTCGAGAAGCTTGCAGGCGGCAACGCTTCCGGTCGTGTTCAGAGATAGGCTTTGTAATTTTTAAAAGGGCTGCTTTTGCAGTCCTTTTTCTTTTACAATATCAACCATTGGTTGACTTTGTTGGCCGTTTGCGGTAAAATATGAAGTGATAATTTTCATTTCAACCCAAAATCGAGGTGCTGAAAAATGGCAGACAATATGGTAGCCGAAAGGCTTTCACAGCTGCGGCGTGCCTCCGGTCTTTCTCAGGACAGGCTGGGCGAACAGTTGGGCATCAGCAACAGAGCTGTCTCCAAATGGGAAAAGGGACTTGCCATGCCCTCTACCGCCAATTTTATAAAGCTTTCAAAAATATTCGGTGTTCCCATTGAGTACTTCTTTGAGGAAGAGAGCGTGCAGAAAACCGAGACTGCCCCTGAGGGTATGGAATCTCTCAGCGAGCTTTACAAAACGGGCAGAGGCCCCTCAAGTTCCCACACCATGGGGCCTGAGCGAGCCTGCATTATATTCAGGGGCAGAAACCCAAAGGCCGACAGATTCAGGGTCGTTCTCTACGGCTCTCTTGCAAAGACAGGCAAAGGACACGGTACGGACACCGTCATAGAAAAGACCCTCGCCCCCACTCCCTGCGAAATAGAATTTGACTGCGTTGAGGTCACTGTAACTCACCCGAACACCATGGAGCTTTTCGCCTATAAGGACGGTAAGCAGATGGACTACGCAAAGGTTTACAGCGTCGGCGGCGGACGGATAGTATTCGACGGTGATGATGCTGTAAAGGCTCCCATCGTATACGAAAAAATAAAATTTACTGAAATTGCCGATTATTGCACCGACAATAACCTCCGCCTTTATGAGTACGCCGAAGAGGTCGAAGGCAGAGAGAAAATACGGGAATACATGAGCGGAATATGGGAGGCAATGAAGGCCTCTGTCAAGGCAGGCCTCAAGGCTTCAGGCGTGCTGCCCGGCGGTCTGAATCTTCAGAAAAAGGCAAAGTACCTCTACAACCTCCAGCACATAGACGAAAAGCCCGAGACAAAGGAAGGCAGACTTGTCTGCTCCTACGCCTTTGCTGTCAGCGAACAGAATGCTTCGGGCGAAAAAATCGTCACCGCTCCCACCTGCGGTGCGGCGGGAGTTCTGCCTGCGGTTATGTATTACCAGCAGAAAAAGAATAATTTCTCCGATGACGAGATAATAAACGCACTGATAACAGGCGGCCTTATTGGAAATCTTGTCAAGACAAATGCATCTATCTCGGGTGCTGAGTGCGGCTGCCAGGCAGAGGTGGGCACTGCCTGCGCAATGGCGGCGGCAGCCCTTGCGGAACTCTTCGGCCTGAATTTTGACAAGATAGAATACGCCGCCGAGATTGCTATTGAGCATCATCTGGGGCTTACCTGCGACCCTATCTGCGGACTTGTGCAGATTCCCTGCATAGAACGCAACGCAGTTGCCGCCATGAGAGCGATAAATGCGGTAAATCTTGCAAGCTTCTTAAGCGATACGAGAAAAATATCCCTCGACAGGGTCATCATAACCATGAAGGAAACAGGGCAGGATCTGTCCGCCAGATACCGCGAGACCAGCGAAGGCGGACTTGCAAACATCAAGCTGTAAGGACGGAGAGTGCAGAAATGAACTACAGACTTGTCGCCAGCGACATGGACGGCACCTTGCTGACCCACGATAAAAAAATATCCGAGAGAAATTTAAATGCCATTCGCGAAGCAGCAGAAAAGGGTTGTCTCTTCTGCCTTTGTACGGGCAGGACCTTCGTGGCGGTTTCCTCCTATGTTGAGCAATTAGGGCTTGATTCTCCCGTTATCTGCGCCAACGGCGCAGTGGTGGCAATGCCCAACGGAGAGATACTGTATGAATACGGCATGTCGGAAAATTCGGCAAGGACTCTTTATGCTTACGCAACTGACCTTGACCTGACGGTGTGCGTATGGTCGGGAGATCTGCTTTTTGCAAACCGATTTGACCAATATGTAGCTCACTACACTAAGGTGACAAACACCACTGCAGAGCTTTTTGAGGACATAGAGCCCATTATAGAAAAGAGCGTACTCAAGATGATATGGTATGCAGACCCCGAGAGAATGCCCGAGCTTCACGGATTTTTAAATGAGAAATGCCCCGAGGATACAGGCTGGGCAAACTCCACTCCGAGAATGATAGAATTTAACGATGCGCGCACCTCCAAGGCAACCGCAATGGCTTACATAGGCGAAAAGTTCGGCATAAAGCGAGAAGAAATGATAGCCATGGGCGATAATTTCAACGACCTGCCCATGCTCCGCTACGCAGGACTTTCTGTTGCAATGGAAAACGCACCGGATGAAATAAAGGCTCAGTGCGACTATGTTACCGACACAAACGACAACGACGGCGTGGGAAAAGCGCTGGAGAAATTTGTAATTTCCCCCCTTGGCTCTTATATTGACGAGGAGCTGTCATCGGGCAATACGGAAATATCCCTGCCCGAGGGCACTTTCTGCGAAAAGCTTCATGTGGAGACTGAAAAAATAAGCCTTAAGGGAAATAACACAATAATTTCCTACGGTGACTATGCCAAAAAGCCCTTTGACGGTGACGAGTTGTACGGCACATTCCGAAGCTATTCGGCATTTTTCAGAGCTGAGCGGCTTTATATGGAAAATATTACAATCGAAAACACCGCAGGTATGGGCGAAGAGGTGGGGCAGGCCGTTGCCGCCTACTTCGACTGCCGCAGGGCGTATATCAAAAACTGCACCTTCAAGGGCTTTCAGGATACTGTTTTTACCGCCCCTCTCCCCGAAAAGCCTGTTATCCCCAATTCTTTCAAGGGGCCTAACGAGAATCTGCCCCGAAACCCTTCACTGCTGTATTTTGAAAACTGCCGCATAGAGGGGGATATTGACTTTATATTCGGCGGTGCCTGCGCCATATTTGATAACTGCGAGATAGTTTCCCGCAGGGGCGGCTATGTTTGCGCACCCTCTACCCCAAAGGAGCAGAAATACGGCTATATTTTCAGAAACTGCCGCTTTACAGGGGAAGGAAATTCCTTTATCGCCCGTCCATGGAGAGAGCATGGCGCCTGCGTTATAACAGACTGCGAAATCGGAGAGCATATTTCCGATGCCCTCTGGCACGACTGGGACAGTCAGAAAAAAAGAGAAAATTGCCGCTTCTATGCGGATATTCCCTGCACTGCACCCTTCGGCAAGACTCTTACTGAGGCTGAAAAAGCAGAGCTTGAGGCTTTTATCGAAAGCGCCGGGGCTCAGGTGACAGCCTGATTATTATTCACTGTTTATTAATTTTAAAATATTAATCTGATTTTGGGAGATGTGACTATGTGTGATGCCTTTTCCGTTATTTCCCTTGCCGCTGCCATAATTTTCGGCACTGTTGTTATTTTTATCGTATTCACTGTGCGCAATTTTTCTCAGAGAGCTTTCGGCACACCAAACCTTGCCGAGGCAATCGAACGGCAGGACACCCTTGAGCAGACCACTCCGAAGTCGCTCAACGGCATGGATTCCGTTTTCCTGCCGAAGATTCTGCAGGATTTCCCCGATTTTGATATTACCCTTGCAAAGACAAATGTCAGAAACAAGCTTTGTGAAGTCCTGAAGGACAAGTCCGAGATGCGTATTCACGGCATAGTTATAAGCAACTATATCCGCTCGCAGCTTGAGAAGACTATCGTGTTCCAGTCTGCGCTGGAGTATCGCGAGAACGGCAGACTCTGCCAGAAGCGCTATGTCCTGCACTACGCCTTTATTCTCGATGCCTCCAGCGGCGACACAGTCGCTGCAAACTGCCCCAACTGCGGCGGTGCGGTAACAAGCACCAATCAGAAAAACTGCGAATTCTGCGGCTCGAGGCTTGTAAATGTCCTCGGCAATACATGGGAATTTACAGAGGTTCGAGAGGGGTAGGAAAACTTAAAAAGGGAATGCAAATATAAATTTGCATTCCCTTTTTCATATCTCCCTTATGTCCGAATCCTGTACCGTTTCATTTTTCATTGACTCAAAAATCTTTTTCAATGTAGTTTTTGCCGTTGACTCCAATGCCATAGATGAAATCAAATAAAAAACTCCTATCATCAGCACAGGAAACCCTACAGGAGCTGTTATCACTTCTGATATTGATTTTTTCACTGCTATAAAAACCACCAATGCAATTTGAAAAACCAGCAGGAAAGCGCAAATTGCACATAATAATATTTTATCCCACTTTTTCATATGAAACAGAAATCTGATTTTTGACCCTGACTCGCACTCTTCCACTGTTATATCAATCTCTGCCAGACGTAAACTTCTCCACACGATGCTTTCAGGCTCTGTGCTGACTCTCATCTGCTGAGCTCCATCATATCTCGCATGTATGATTTTCATATTATTGACCGGATCTGATACCGCATCGGTAATTCTTCTTACTGAGTCCTGAACAGAATATATACTGTTAAACTCTGCAATATATTTCGGAAATATACCTTTCATTTTACTTTCAATCCCCATATATACATTATAGTTTCATTTCAATTATAATAAAACATAAAATCCCAGTCAACAAAAATCCAATATATCATAAGCCGTATAAAAAAGACAGCCGATGCCTTTGGCATCGGCTTGTCTTTTTGTGGAGATGGAGGAAAGATCTTTCAGTCAGAATTTAAAAATTAAAATATCTCTTGGCGTTGTTATAGGAAATATCTTCGGTGATAGAGCCGAGAGTCTTCATATCCGCAGGGTACATTCCCTTTTCTGTCCAGTCACCCAGCAGATCGCAGAGGATACGTCTGAAGTATTCGTGACGGGGATAGGATAAAAAGCTTCTCGAATCGGTGAGCATACCCACGAAGCCTGCAAGATAGCCGAGATTTGCAAGGGAGATCATCTGATCGCGCATGCCGGTGATGTGGTCATTGAACCACCATGCGGAACCCTGCTGAATCTTTGCAACGTACGGTGCGCTCTGGAAACAGCCTATAACAGTGCCGATAACTGCGTTGTCAGTGGGGTTGAGACTGTAGATTATGGTCTTGGGCATGGATGCGGAGATTGCTCCGAGAAAGCCCGTGAGCTGCGCGGCAGGTGCATAGTTATTTATGCAGTCGTAGCCTGTGTCGGGGCCAAGCTTCTTAAACATTGCAGAATTATTGTCACGCAGGCAGCCGTAATGGAGCTGCATTATCCATTCTCTCTTATAATATTCCTCTGCACAGAAAACCATGAATGCGGTCTTGTACTTCTGTACCTGCTCTCTTGTAAGCTCTGCGCCGTTCATCTTTGCCTTGAAAATCTCTTCGATTTCTGCCTCGGTGGCAGGCTCATACATAACATACTCAAGGGCATGGTCGGAGATTCGGCAACCATGAGCGGTAAAGTGATCCATTCTCTGAGACAGTGCCTTTTTAAGGCTCTCGAAGGTGTCGCACTTTTCATCGGTTATAGCTGCGAGCTTGCCGATATACTCGCAGAAGTCGGGCTTTTCGATATTCATTGCCTTGTCAGGTCTCCATGCAGGATAGACCTTTACAGAAAAGCTCTCGTCCTTTTCTATTGCCTCGTGCCATTCGAGGGTGTCGATGGGGTCGTCGGTGGTGCAGATGGTGTCTACATTGGAAGCCTTGATGATGCCTCTGGCACTCATGCCCTCTTCACAGAGCTTCGCACTTGTCAGATTCCAGACCTCTTCTGCAGTCTCACCATTGAGGACGCCTTCATAGCCGAAATATCTCTGCAGCTCGAGATGGCTCCAATGATAAAGGGGGTTGCCGATGGCACGACAGAGTGTTTCTGCCCATTTCTGGAATTTCTCTCTGTCGGGTGCGTCACCCGTGATATAATATTCATCAACGCCTGCTGAACGCATAAGTCTCCATTTATAATGGTCACCGCCCAGCCAGACCTCGGTGATGTTCTTAAAACGTCTGTCCTCTGCGATCTCTCTGGGGTTTATGTGGCAGTGATAGTCGATTATGGGCATCTTTGCGGCGTGCTCATTGAAAAGCTTCTGCGCGGTTTCTGTAGAAAGAAGAAAATCCTTATCCATGAAAGCTTTCATTTTGTCTTATCTCCTGTCGGTTAAAATGATGTTGAGCCTCGTTTTACTATTTCATAGGAAAATACTGTGCGTGTGGGAACATCCTTGCCGGAAAGTACATTCATAAGGGAGCTTACGCAGTGGTCGCACACGGATTCAAGCTTTGTGTCAACGCTTGTCAGCTCAGGCTCGCAGTAGGTTGCAATGCTCAGGTTGTTAAAGCCTGTGACGGCAAATTCCTCGGGCACTTTCAGTCCCATTTTCTTTGCGTACTTGAGAGCTCCTATGGCGAGCTTGTCGTCAGCGCAGACAACTGCTGAGAACGACGCACCCTTTGCCCGCTCGGTGCAGAGAAAATCACATATCTCCCCTACCGACTTGTCTCTTGAATTTATGTATTTCATCATGTCCTTGTGCAGGACCTTGTCAGCCTGTTTATATGCTTCCTTGAACCCTGCCAGCTTATTGCGTCCGCTGTAGGAAAAGGAGTTGTAAAGATAGAGAATATCCTCAGTTCCGCTGCCCAAAAAAGTCGACGTGACCTTGCTCATGGCAGTGAAATCGTCACAAAGGGTGGAATACACATTGGGAGCGTCCAGTGCACCGTTGACCAGCATTACAGGCACCTTGCCTGCTGCATCGCGGATATACTGGTTGTTTCGGTCGTCCTCCTCTATGTAGTTTGAGCCTACCAGAATGACGGCATCCACTCGCTTGGAAAGGAGCACCTCCATGTACTTCTGCTTGTGTTTGAGCTCATAGCCAGTACAGCAGAGAATAACATCGTAGCCGTTACGGCGAAGATCCTGCTCTATATAGTAGACGGCCTCTGCCAGAAAGGGGTCTGACGAATCGGCGCACAGAATTCCGACGGCGTTCATTGTATTGAGACCTAAACCACGTGCAAAGACATTCGGTGAATACCCCGATTCCTCTATTACCTTCATGACCTTGTCCTTGGTTTTCTGACTGACCTTCGGGCTGTCGTTTATAACACGGGAAACAGTCGCGATCGATACACCTGCTTTTTTCGAGATATCATAGATCGTCATTTGATTTCACCTTCTTGTGTTAGCGCTTACATTTTCTTTACTCTATCTTACAACAGTCGTTGTAAAATTGCAAGTGGTAGGAAACACAAAAATACAAATATTTTGTTAAATTTTAGGCTATACACTCTAAAAAAGATGAAATAAAAGTGAAAGTATTGACTTAAACGTGCAGAAAAGGTAAAATCATAAATGTGTAAGAGGTTACAAATATACTTTCAAGGAGCTGTATATATAGATGAAAAAGGAAATTAAGATAGCATATATTGGCGGCGGCTCAAAGCTGTGGGCAAGGTCACTTATGAGCGATCTGGCTCTCGCAGAGGGACTCTGCGGCGAAGTGGCGCTTTATGATATAGATTTTGAGGCCGCTGAGCGCAACCGACTTATCGGAAACAGGATAAGCGCCGATGCACGTGCCGTAAGCTTCTGGAAATACACAAACCACGAAAAGCTCGACACCGCCCTCATGGGTGCGGATTTCGTCGTCATTTCCATTCTTCCCGGAACCTTCGAGGAAATGCGGTGCGATGTGCACACTCCCGAAAAATACGGTATTTACCAGTCTGTGGGCGACACCGCAGGCCCCGGCGGAGTGCTTCGTGCCATGCGTACATTGCCGACATACTACACCTTTGCAAGGAAGATTCGTGAAATCTGCCCCGATGCGTGGGTAATCAATTTTACAAATCCCATGAGTGCCTGCGTAAAGGCTCTTTACGATGAGTTTCCCGAAATCAAGGCCTTCGGCTGCTGTCATGAGGTTTTCCACACTCAGGATTTCCTATGCCTTGTTGCAGAAAAGGAGCTGGGTATTAAAAGACCTGAACGTACTGAGATTTACACCGATGTCTGCGGTGTAAACCACTTTACATGGATAACCAAGGCGACCTATAATGATATAGACCTGCTCGCTCTGCTTCCTTCCTTTATGGATAAGTATTTCGAGGAAGGCTATGCAAGCGCACGGGGCAAAGGGCGTTTTGCATACCGCGAGGGGGATTATTTCACAGGCTCTAACAAAGTCAAGATGGATATGTTCCGCCGCTTCGGCATTTTAGGCGCCGCAGGCGACAGGCACTTAGCTGAATTTATGGACGGCTCTGAATATCTTAAAAACCCCGAAACCGTTTCTGACTGGGGCTTTTCTCTCACTCCAGTAAGCTTCAGAATAGAAGACCAGAAGCAGAAAATTCAGGATGCCATCGCTCAGGCAAATGGCGAAATGGAGATAAACATAGCACCTACAGGTGAAGAGGCCGTTGACCTTATAAAGGCACTGTGCGGCTTTGGCACGGTTGTTTCAAATGTAAATCTGCCCAATAATGGTCAGTCACAGGTGCTGCCCCAGGGCTCCATCGTTGAAAGCAACTGCCTGTTTACAGCCGATTCCCTCTCCCCTGTGGTTTCAAGGAATCCCACGCAGGGAGCTTTCGAGCTTATAAAGAGGGCAAGTGATAATATCGACAATCTCTGCAAGGGTATCAGAGAAAAGGATATGGATCTTATCTTTGACACCTTCTGTGCCCAGGGACTATGCAAAGAGCTTTCACGAGACAGCGCTCTGGCACTGTTTCGTGAGATGATTGAGGGAACAAAAGAATATCTCATCGACTATTTCGGAGAAGAAAGGCTGGCGTTCTGACTTGGATGCTTTCATATTTGCCGCCGATGCGGTACTGCCCATACTCATAATGGTGGTTCTGGGCTATTTTCTTAGAAATATCGGACTTTGCAGTGTTGACTTTGCAAAGGCACTTAACAAAATATGTTTTCGGGTGTTTCTGCCCGTTATGCTGGCATACAATCTCTATTCGGGCGGCGGCGTGAAGTCCTCCGATATTGAGATCGTATGGTTTGTGAGCGTTTCATGCATAGTCATGTTCGCTCTCGGACTGCTTATTGTGACGGTGTTCGTTAAAGACCCTGCAAAAAAGGGTGTTGTTCTGCAATGTGCCTTCCGTTCAAACTTTGCAATAATCGGTCTGCCCCTTGCTCAGAGTATTGCAGGCGACGAGGGCGCACGCCTTGCGGCGGTGGCTTCTGCGGTGTCAATTCCCATTTTCAATATTTTTGCCGTTATCGCTCTCAGTGTGTTCCGCAAAAAGGAGGACGGCGGCAAGCGAGTTTCCATTTGGGAAATTATAAAGGGGATCTTTACAAATCCCCTCATTATCGGCATCGCCTGCGGTTTGCTGATAATCGGCACGGAAATGCTGATCCATCATTTCGGCGCAAATTTCAAGCTCAGTGACATTACTCCCGTTTATTCTGTCATGAAGTCACTGACCGCTGTGACTTCTCCCATGGCGCTTATTGCCCTCGGTGCTCAGTTTGAGTTTAAGTCTGTCAAACGGCTTTTCGCTCCCATTGCTGTGGGTACTGTTTCAAGGCTTGTTGTAATGCCCTCACTTGTCATGGGCGCCGCTTATTTGCTGTTTCCGCAGTTTACCGCAGGTCATTTTGCTATGCTGCTTGCACTCTCAGGCTCCCCTGTTGCCTTGTCCAGTGCCATAATGGCAAGCGAAATGAACGCAGACAGCGAACTTGCAGGGCAGCTTGTGATATGGACTACTTTCTTTTCCATGCTGACCGTCTTTGCCTTTGTCACCGCTTTCAGAGCGCTGGGTATTTTTTAAGGAAAGTGATGTTATGATACTTAAAACTGTTGATCTTTACGAGTTTTTCGGAATGAAAAAGTCAGCATACGCCCTCGGCACGCTGACAGGCTATATTCAGGAAAGCAATGATGCTGTAAATCCCCATCGTCGCTTCCCTTCTGTCATTATCTTCCCCGGCGGTGCATACCGCTATCTTTCCCCCAGAGAGGCAGAGCCCATTGCAATGAGGTACTATGCACAGGGCTTTTCTGCCTTTGTGCTGTCCTATTCCATCGCTCCCCTCTCATTCCCTGTTTCTCTTCGTGAGGCCGCCATGGCAGTGCGGTACTTAAGGGCAAATGCAGATGAGCTTTCCCTTGCCTCCGATAAGATAGCCGCTCTCGGCTGCTCTGCAGGCGGTCATCTGCTTGGGTGTCTGTCAACACTTTACAACAGCGAATTTGTACCCGAAAGCCTGTACAGCGCTCGACCTGATGCTTCTGTTTACTGCTATCCCGTTGTGACTATGGGAGAAAAATCAAATATAGAGAGTGTTTACAACATAAGCGGTGCAAACGAGCAGATTGCAAATATGCTGGCGATTGAAAAACTGGTGCATGAGGACTGCCCGAAGGCATTTATATGGCACACCTTTGAGGATCAAAGCGTACCTGTAAAGAACAGCCTGCTGCTGGCAAGTGCTTATGAGGACGCAGGCGTGCCCTTTGAGATGCATATTTTTGAGCACGGCGGTCATGGTATGAGCACTTGTGATGAATTATCAAACAGATCAGATGCTCTGCCTCCTTGCAGCAGCCTTGCACCAAGCTGGCTCGATGCAAGCATAAAATGGCTTTCGGATAATGGAATAAAGATAGAAGATTAAAAAAGGGCTGCACCGCAGCCCTTTTTATTTTATATA
The DNA here is from genome assembly GCA_045536645.1 of Acutalibacteraceae bacterium. GTDB lineage: Bacteria > Bacillota > Clostridia > Oscillospirales > Acutalibacteraceae > JAISGQ01. The sequence continues at coordinate 2,849 of JAZSNZ010000358.1, read as the reverse complement.
TGCTCTGTTTCGCCTGCGGTTTCGAATACGGCTTTTGCAAGGTTTCTGACGTCCTTCAGGACACCTTCGTCGGCTTCGAAAACACTCTTTATGGGGTCTGAAAGCACCTTGAAACGCATTCCGCTGAGCACTGCGGAAAGGTTCGAAACGCCCTCACCGCTCCAGCCGTAGGAGCCGAACACTCCTGCAGGCTTTGCGGTTATGGAGTAAACATCGATTTCGGAAATGACTCGCCACACGGGAGCTGGGGCGTTGCAGTTTATTGTAGTCGTGCCGAACATCAGACCGTCTGCTCGGCCGATGCCTGCGGCGCATTTCTGCTCCTGCTCGGTGTCGGACAGGTCGTAGAGTGTCGCCACAGCACCGAGGGCGCGGATTTCCTCTGCCGCCACCTGTGCCATGCGCTCGGTACAGCCGTGTGCAGAGGCATAGACAACAGCGATCTCTGTCTTATCGCTCTGCTTCGGCTGTGCGCTGAGCTTTTTGTAGTCCTTTATCGTTTCCTTTACCCCTTCGACTATTACAGGGCCGTGGCTGGGGCAGATTGCCTGGAGCTTTGCTGCAAAGGGTTTTATTTTGTCCAGTGCCTGACGGACAAAGAAAGAGAAGGTCGAGAATATATCTTCATAATACCGCACCATCTGGGTGTGGTATTTTTCTTTCATCTTCTGAGGGATATGCTCGTCAAACATGGTCATTTCGCAGTAATGAGCACCGAACATATCGCAGGAACAAAGCACGCCTTCCTTTTCAATGCGTGTCATCATTGAATCGGGCCAGTGAAGCATGGGGGTCACAACAAAATGCAGGGTATCCTTACCGATATCGAGAATATCCCCGTCCTTGACTGTTTTGCAGTTAAAATCGCGATTTAGCTGCTGTCGAAGGAATTTTTTGGCAATAGCGGTACAAACCACCGTTGCATCGGGTGCGTATTCAAGAATCTTTTTAAGACAGCCCGAATGGTCAGGCTCAGTGTGATTTATGACTATATAGTCGATATCCGAAAAATCGCACAGGCATCCCACATTATAGCGGTAATCGTCCCAGAATTCCTCGGGTGCGGTGTCCACCAGCACCGTTTTCCCGCTTGTTATAAGGTAGGAATTATAAGTCGTGCCATAGGGCGACTTCATCACTATATCAAAGGTTCGGCGGTTGGGGTCTCCCACGCCTACGGAGTATACGTTGTCTGTGATTCTGTGTGTCGCCATGAATTTTCCTTCTTTCGGTTTTTTGATAGTATGTGCGGAAAGTTCGGTTTGATTCCTGAATATTTACACCTCGTCGGAGGGTGCTTTTTGGAGCTGTGATTTTCTTTTAAGAAATCTGATTATAAGTACGGTCTGATATATCAGTGATTCGAGAAATATAACTCCTGCGGTAAAAATTGCCAGAACAGCCATGGCGGCTGCGCCTGTTGGCTCCAGCCCCAGTTTTTCTGCCGCAGTCATGAAAATTATAAAAAAGCCCACTAAGGAAACGGCTGTCATTATCGCCCACCAATGAACAAAGCAATATACCGAGTTTTTATGACAGTAGATTATGTTTATAACCATCGGCACTGTGGCTGCAGCGGCAAAGTAAATCAGTGTAAGAATAAAAGCGATGTGATGGTCCAAGCCCAGATAAGCCGCCGCCACAAATAATACAGCAGGTAATAACACAGATAGATTAAACGATAAGTTTATGAGAAATCTTCCGGTTTTCAGCTTTTTCTCCTGTTTATCCATTCTCTCACTCCTTTTATCACGTGCCCCGGCGAGCATTTATCAGTCTACTGTTGCATCAGGATATTTAAGCAGATTCTTCGCCATTGCATACAGTCTGTAAGTCTTTGTAAATTTCACCGCTGCAACGGCTGCAGGAATCATAAATATTACAAACCATACCGACATAACGCCTATAGCCGCACCGCTCAGCGCAGAAAAATCGCCTGCAGCAAAGTAAAAAAACACTGCAACCGCTGCTGCCCATATCAGAGCGGCAATAAGCCCCGCAGTCTTCTTTTTCAGCCCCAGCGCCTGTGCGCTGTAATCCCTTTTAAGTACCCTGTGCGGAAACTTACGGTTTTTCATCAGCTCTTTCTGTCTCTTTTCAATAGCCTTATAGCTCTTTTTGCTTATGGCTTTTACTGTGCCGCATTTATCACACACAATCAGATAACCGCTTGTATACTCAAATATCGGCACAAAGGCATACGCCGTTATCACGCTTTTATACAGGTGCTTTTCCGTTTCGCACTCGCACCGTCCGCATGTATGTCTCCCTGCCCATATCTGCCTGACTTTTTTCTCGACTGTCCCTGTCTGCACATACATTTTCGTTCACCGTCCTGTATAACCAAAACAGGGGGAGAATATTGCCGTTGCAATATTCTCCCCCTCAGTCAGATCAATTAATATCTGGTCTTTGCGGTGTAGTGAGTGTGGAGGATCTCATGAGCCTTGTGACCGTTGGGCTCGCCGAGGTACTCAGCGTATGCCTTCTTGATTGCAGGGTTCTCATGGGACTTACGCAGTGCCTTGCCCTCGTCCTCACGGTAAAGTGCAGCTGCACGCAGAGCCTTGAGATCAGTGGTGTTGCGAACGGAAGCGGGCTGGATGGGCTGGCCACCGCCGTTGATGCAGCCGCCGGGACAGCACATGACCTCGATGAAGTGAACCTCAACCTCGCCTGCCTTGACCATGTCAAGGAGCTTGGCAGCGTTGGAAAGACCGGAGCAGACAGCAGTCTTGACGGTGATTCCGCCTGCATCGTATGCAGCGAACTTGATGCCTTCCATACCACGAACCTCGGTGTACTCGATGGGCTCGACAGTCTTGTTCTCAAGAACCTCAACTGCAGTA